>PXDE01000595.1 GCA_003566475.1 PVC group bacterium
CCGGCCAACGCGGCCGCCACTTCGTACCCCCGGCTGGGCAGTCCGTCCCCCACAATAAGCCACGCCGGCCTGACCCCCAGCACATGCGCCGCCTCCTGGAGGAAGCGAAGTGAGGGTTCTGTCTCACCGGCCACGTAGCCCTGGATGGTTGATAGGCTGACGCCGGCGAGAGGTGGGCCGCCTTCCCGCTCGATCTCCGCCGCCCGTTCCTCCATGCGCCTCTGAAACAATCTCAAACCCCGCTGACGGCCCTGACGGGGCTGAAGGCCAACGGCCCACTGGAGCCGCTCCGCTAAGGTGTGTCGGCTATCGGGTACAGTTTGCTCCGGGCCTGGCGTCTGATCGGGCATTCTGACTGTTTGCCTCTCCAAATGTACCGTCTCATACCGGCTGTTTCGTGTTCATTCCATACATTATGATAGTGTCACGAAACGGAACGCGCCAGAGGGAGGCGTTGATGATACTCCGACGACCGCCCCCACGACGAACCCGGACCTATCGAATCAGAGACGCAGAATGGCAGCTGATCATATCCGCTGCGGCCCTGATGGAGGTGGATCCGTCATCCTTCGTGAGGCAGGCAGCTGTCGAGGCAGCCCGCCGGGAGCTCACCCGAGCCAGCGAGCCCGACCTGGACCTCAAACCCGGCCGCCAGGATCATGGCGATTGACGAGCTCCGGCGCCTCCTGGGCCAACTCCCGCCCGAAGCCATGATCCCCGCCGGGTGGCTCCTTGATCGGCTGGAGACAGGCGACGCGCAGGAATCGGGGATAACGGACCTCACGGTAGAGGAGGTGGCCGCCCGCTATAGCCGTACACCCGCCGCCATCCGGGCATGGTGTCGAGACGGCTGGCTGCCGGGCGCCTATCGGCTCCAGGGCAGGGAGGGGAGGATCCCCGCCACCGCCCTCCAAGAACTCCGCCGAGGCCATGGCCCCGAGCCCCGGCCCCGCCCGACTCCCTCTCGCCGGAGACCGGCAGACCTGGGGGCCTGGCGAACGGAGAGGGGAGCGGACCGATGACGATGCAACACGCAATCTACCCCGGGGTGAGCTCCCGAGCTGGTGGGCCTACGGGCCCCAGGAGGCCGCTCTCTCCTGCCCGGCACAGTCCATCCTCGAGCGGGGGGATCCATGGCCTCGAAACATGATGGATTCCGAGTCTTGCAGACCCTTAATCGTCTGACCAAACCCCGGGATAAGGGGTTCGTTCATGGCCTCGCGCCAGTGGACCGTCTGGTCCTGCTGGCTCTTCTCAGCTACGCAGATTCGGACGGGAGATGCTGGCCGTCGCTTCGCCGGCTGGCCGAGGGCACCAGCCTGGCCAAATCGACTGTGGCCGCGACCCTGAAGCGTCTGGCCAGTCGGGACCCTCCACTCATCCGCCGACGACACCGACCGCAGCCGAAATCGACGGTCTACGAGATCCTCCTCCCGCCTTTCCCGGGAAAGGACCGGGAGCTGGACGGTATGGTCCGGGAGCCGGACAGGTATAGTCCGGGAGCCGGACAGGTATCTGTCCGGGAGCCGGACACGAAGGAGTCCATTAAAGGAGCCCATGAAGGAGCCCATGAAGGAGCCCATTCGGATCTACGATCCGCCGTGGCCGATCCTGGCGGATCGCCCACGGCCGTTCCTGACCAGCTGCTGGCCGCTGTTGTTGGTGGCCAGCTGGGGACCATCAAGGCTGCCGCCGGTGTTGGCATCCACCGCTTCGGTGAGAAGACCGCCGAGCACGCCGCCTCGGTTGTCCACCGCCTAGCCGGCACTCTCGCCGATCGGTCCGGTTTCGATGAGCAGCGAGCCGCGACTCTTGCTGCGCACATCGGGGCTCGCACGCTCCAAGAGATCGAGACCACCGGCCTTGCTTGGGATGCGGCCGTCTTCGAAGACCGATGCCTCAAGCTCGCGCGTCAGCTCGCCGGGAAGGTAGCCCCATGAGATGCATGCCGTCCCCCCTCCTATCGCCGGCTCTTCGCTGAGCTGCTGGACCACGGCAGGCTATGGGTGGCTCACGCCATCGACCCGAAGGAGAGCTTCCCCCCGGAAGGCGTTTCTTACCGTCACCGGCCTATCTGCCCGCGAGCTTGGGGGGCTGCGCCGGAGGTACGCAGAGCGCTTCCCTGACTGGCGCCAGTCCACAAACTCTTATCGCTGCCCCCGGCATGTGGCAGGGCTGCATTCCCATGCCTGGACTGGCCGGGGGCCTCGCTGCATATGCGAGGACCACGAGGCCATCCTCGACCACGAGAGACTCTGGATCCTGCCCAGCGGCAGGGGCCAGGTCTTCACATCGGACCCGTACCACATCGGGGAAGACGACCTCGCAACCTTCCGGGCGAACTGCGGGGAGTTGGATCTGGTAGTAACCGTGGAGGACTAAAGCAGCTATTACCCGGGCTCCACGAAGCACATCCTCGTGACCAGGAAGGATCCCGCACCACCGGAGGCGCCAGGGCAGGATAATCAGCTGGCCAGAACTCGGCCGAGTCGCCCACCTCGCCCGGGCGGAGCAAGAGGAAAGTGAGCGGATTCGCGAAGAAGTGGAACGGGCCCGTCGGCGGAGGTGGCCGTCCTTCCCGTGGACCGGTTCCCGAGTCCGGCGCTCACTGCAGTCATGTTTGCATGAATCGCCCCTGGACCGTATCCTGGCTTATGATGTGGGGATCGGCTCATTGAGTGAGAGGCTTGGACCTGGGAGAGGAAGGGGATGCCATAGATTCCCTCTCCAGCAGCAGTTGCCGCCATATCCCGCCTCGGAGCCCTAACCCGAACCCGTCCGGGGCCGGACGAACCAAACCCCGGATCGGAATCACGGACTTAGCCGAAATCCTCTAGAAG
>PXDE01000322.1 GCA_003566475.1 PVC group bacterium
CGATGCGGCCGGTCACCGGGTGGTGCTGCACCTGCTTGAGCAGGGCCAGCCGGGCCGCCCCGTCCACCTCGAGGTTCACCAGCAGGCTCTCGCTGGTGTGCCGGTGCAGCATCAGCTCGAACGCGTGCGCGGGCACCTGGATCGACTGCGCGGGCTGGCCGTGGCCATAGACCACCGCCGGAATGTCGCCGCCCCGCCGCACCCGGCGGGCCTGGCTGCTGCCCTGGCCCGTCCGGGCCGACGCTTTCACTGCCACTCGCTCTGCCATAACCTTCGTTCTCCTGCGAAAACAGACCGCTAGATCCGGAACAGCGAGGTGACCGACTGCCCGTGGTGGATGCGCATGATCGCCTCCCCGAGCAGCTCGGCCACCGACAGCGTGGTCACCGGAAATCCCCCGTAGTCTCCCGAGGGAATCGTGTTGGTTACCACAAGCTCCTCCACAGGGGAAGCCTTTAATCGGGCCACCCCCTGCTCGTTGAGCAGACAGTGGGAAGCCACGGCCAGAACCCGCCTGGCCCCCCGCTGCGCCAGGATGGCCGCCGCCGAGGCCAGGGTGCCCGCCGTGGAGGTCATGTCGTCGACCAGGATGGCCGTCGTCCCTTCCACGTCGCCCACCAGGTTGATCGCCTCGACCTCGGTGGCGCTCTTGCGCTGCTTGCCCACGATGGCCAGCCCCGCCCCCAGCAGGTTGGCGTAGGCATAGGCCATCTTCAGCCCGCCCGGGTCGGGCGACACCACCACCACGTTGTCCAACCGCTTCTCCCGCAAGTACTTCACCAGCACGGGGGAGCAGTAGAGGTGGTCCACCGGGATGTCGAAGAACCCCTGGATCTGCTGGGCGTGGAGGTCCACCGTGAGCACCCGGTTGGCCCCCGCCGCCACCAGCAGGTTGGCCACCAGCTTGGCCGTGATGGGCACCCGGGGCTGGTCCTTGCGGTCCTGCCGGGCGTAGCCGTAGTAGGGGATGATCGCCGTGATCCGCCGGGCCGACGACCGCCGGGCCGCGTCCATGATGATCAGCAGCTCCATCAGGTTCTCGTTGGCCGGGGGGCTGGTCGGCTGGACGATGTACACGTCCTGGCCCCGGATGTTCTGCTGGATCTTGACGTGGATCTCGCCGTCCGGGAACCGCTGGATGTGGATGTCGCCCAGGGGCTGCCCCACGAACTCCGCGATGTCCTGGGCCAGCCTGGGATGCGCCGTGCCGGAAAAGATGATCATGCCGTCTCCATGCCCCCGTTGCCGTGCTTCGGCCGGTGGATGGTTGCCCGACCAGGATTCGAACCTGGACTCTGGCCTCCAAAGGGCCGTGTGCTGCCATTACACCATCGGGCAGCCGCCGGACCCGCCGGCGCCACCTTGGCCAAAGCCCCTCTTCCTACGCCAAACCCGCCCCCGGAGCAAACCCGAAGCGCGTCCCGTCCGGTCGACCCGGCCGGGCAGACGAGGCTTGAGCCCCGCCCGGTCCGCCGGTAGCGTAGGTCCATGGGTGCAACCACCACCAAGCGTGCGGGACCGCGCCAGAAGCGTCCACCGAAGGGCTCGCGCCCGGCGGCCGGGTATCCGGAGGCCGCCGCCCCCGCCGCCCCTCGCGTCCGTGAGGTGGCCCTGGCCTTCGAGGCGGCCGAGGAAGTGCTACGCACGCTCCCCGCCGCCGACAACGAACAGGGGGCCGTGGAGAAGATGCTGCAGGCCAATGGACTGTTCCGGAACCTGCCCTGGCCAAGCCCATTCGACTCCACCACCCATCGCCTGCATCGCGGGGATGCCCGCGACCTCTCCTGGATTCCCGACCAGTCTGTCCATCTGGTAGTGACCTCCCCTCCTTACTGGACCCTCAAAGAATACGAGCAGACGGAGGGACAGCTCTCGGTGATCGAGGACTACGAGTCGTTCCTGGACGAGCTGGACCGGGCCTGGCTGGAGTGCCGGCGGGTTCTCGCGCCCGGAGGGCGGATCTGCTGCGTGGTCGGGGATGTGTGCGTTCCAAGAAAGCGGGGCGGACGCCACTACATCATGCCCCTCCACGCCGACATCCAGGTCCGGGGGCGGCGGCTTGGCCTCGACTGCCTCACCCCCATCCTCTGGCAGAAGATCGCCAACGGCGCGACCGAGGCCGAGGGCAACGGGGCGGGGTTCTACGGCAAGCCCTACCAGCCCGGAGCCATCGTCAAGAACGACGTCGAGTACATCCTCTTCCTCCGCAAGGGGGGCGAGTACCGCTCGCCATCCACCCTTCAGCGGGTTCTTTCCATGCTGACCAAAGACGAGATGAGGAATTGGCTCCGCTCCTCGTGGACCGACATCCGCGGCTCCTCCACCCGCAACGGCCATCCCGCCCCGTACCCGGCGGATCTGGCCGAACGCCTCATCCGCCTGTTCTCCTTCGCCGGAGACACGGTCCTGGACCCCTTCGCAGGCACCGGCAGCACCTCCATCGCCGCGTTGGCCTGCGGACGAAACAGCATCGCCAACGAGATCGAGCCGCAGTACCTGAAGATGGCCGAGCAACGGCTCCGGCGGGCGGTGGCGGAGACGCACATGTTCGGGCCGTCGCGGGCGTCGTTGGCGATGGACGCGGCCACGACGCGCAGCGAGTATGCCGCCCTCCTGCTCCGGGTCTCCCGCGAGTACGACCGCCGGTTCGCATGAGAATTTCGGAGGCGTCTGGAGTGGCAGTACCTGATCCCCTGGACATTCTCCGCGCCGGCGCGGCGAGTTTCGCGCCGCATATCCGCGACGATGGCGAATGCGTGGATCCGGTGGTGGGCGAGCCCACCCAGTACGCCACGCCCTACCACGCCTGGGTCCGCCTCGCGCTCGGCGACACCGACGCCGCCCTGCCCGTCCTCGACGCCGCCCTCCGCCACCTCGAGGATCCGGCGCTTACGCCCAACCCCTCCGGCGTCCACCGATCCACGTTCTCGGTGGCGGGCCTCAACCACCGCGACTTCTTCTGGCCCCCGGTGGTCCGGTGTGTGGGCCGCCTCCTCGAGGCAGGCCACCCTCAGGCCGGGGCGTTCGCCGACCGGCTGGCCGCCATCCGGGTGCCGGACAGCTTCCGGACGCGGGGGCCCTCGAACTGGGCCGCCGTGTGGATTCGCGGCGAATGGCGGCGCATCCGCCTGGGCCGGAGTCCGCACGACCGCGACACCCTCGACCGCTGGCTCGACCCCTTCTTCGACAGCCGCCTCCTCCCCGAGCGGGGCCTCTACCTCGAACCCGGCCACCCCAACAGCTACGACCTGTTCACCCGCCTCCACCTGGCCGAGCTCCTGGCCGACGGCTACGACGGCCGATGGCGCGAGGCCCTCGAGACCCTGGCCCGGCGCGGCCTCGACCGCAGTCTGGCCATGCAGCTTTCCGACGGGAGCCTGGCCTCGGCCCACCGCTCGACCGGCCAGACCTGGACCCTGGGCGCCCAGTGCGCCCTGTTCGCCCTCTACGCGGGGCCGCTGGCCCGCCTGGCCGGGAACCGGCAGGAGGAGGTCACCCAGGCCGCCCACCGGGCTCTGGCCGCTCTCGCCCTCGCCCAGCGGAAGGACGGCCCGTTCAGTCCCGTGCAGAACCAGCTCCCCCCGGAATGGCGGGTGGGCTACGAGGGCTACACCGCCGACGCTCATTACGGGAACCTGGCCCTGGGGTTCCTGGCCTGCGCCATCGACACCGGCTTCCCGGCCGCGCCGTCGGGCAGGGACCGTGATCCCTTCGCCTGGGCCGACGACGCCCCGCTGTTCCGGGCCCTGGCCCATGCCGGCCCCTGCTCGGCCCATGTGAACGCCTGGCCCGCCCCCGCCTACGACGCCTTCGGCCTGGCCGACCTCACCGTCGGCCCGGGCCGGTTCCTGCAATGGGGCACGCCGGTCACCCACCTCCCCACCGGCGAGCGGTTCCTACCCGGGCTGGCCCGGATCGAGGAAGGACAGGTGCTGCCCCTGAGCGCGGAGGCGCATGCCCTGGCCGGCCCCATCCGGACCTCGTCCGACGCGGCCATGGCGGGGATCGAACTCGAAACCGCCGTCCGCGGGGAAGCCTTCGGGTACCGGCTGGCGGCGCGGGTCACCCCGCGCGACATCCACATCGAGGAGGCGCTGCCCGGCCGCACCGGCCCCCTGGCCCTGCTCGTGCCCTATCTGCTGGATCCGGGTACGGGAACGCTCACCGAAGTCGCCGAGGAGGGCCCGACCGTGGTGTTCCGGCATGGCCCCGAGACGGTGCGGCTGCATCTCGACGCCTGCCCGGCCCGGGTCCGGGTGAACCCCTACGGCTTCGAGAACCGCCGCGGCCGCTGCGGCCTCGCCCGCATCGACCTCGCCCGCCCCGCCGCCGGCCTCTCCTGGCGACTTGAGCCGGACCGCTGAGCTTGAAGTCTTGTGGGCCCGGAAGAGCGACGTCGTTCCGATCAACTCGCTGACGATAGGCTTGCACCCTCGCCCAGAAGCAGGTCGGCCTGCTTGCGGATGAGCCGGATCAGGAGAAGGATCGAGCGATCACTGTCGTCCAGCGCCGGGAAAGCATGCTCGCAGGGGGTCACCACGCTTCCTCTGGATCCTATCCATGGGTATTCCGGATTGTCCGCGCGGGTACCCTGCCGGTCCAGGGCGGGAGCCAAGGTTTCGATCTCCTGTGCGAACTTCCGGATGGCCTTAATCTGCCAACCGGGGATGCTGGCCTTCCCCGGTATTCGGCTGAACATGTCCCGCGCGATCGTGGGAAGGACCTTGGCCACGCACGCATGGGTGCTCCGGACACTTTCCCGCCCGCTAGCCTTGATGAGGTGGGCTTTGCAGATCTTCTCGGCCCCCATCTGGAGGTAATGCAGGCGATGGCACTTCTCGGCCCCACCTGCGGCCAGAATGTCCCTGGCGTTCAGGTCCGATTGGGCTTGGCGGGCGAAGGCCCTGACCCAATCATCGTCCGGTGCCATCACGGCCACCACGGCCTATCGGGTCGCCAGTTCCCGGCCGATTCGCCACCCTCGCGTCGTAAGATCCCTCTCTAAGTCCCCTGTGTTCTTGAACTCCCTGGGCGACACTTCGACAATGACGGACGGATAGCGCACGCCACGTGCGGGGTCGGGCGCAAAGGCGACCGGCTCGACCCCACGCTCGATCGTGCCGTCCACGATCTCCAGCAGCGCGATGGGGCCTCGATCCGACGTCGGCTCGACGGAATCAAGCAGAAAGACTCGCTGGAGGTTCGGTTCAACCCTTAAATGATTCCTCGCCAGCTTTCTGGCGGCACTGGCTCGTTGGGGGTCCACAGGGTTCGTGGTGGTTCGGGCTGACATGGATCATCGCCTCCTCGGGAGCTTGAATGTCGGAGAGAATACCCCGGAAGGTCGGAGCGGACAAGTCTGGCCAGGAGGCCGCACGCCCGGTCCTACACATCCTCGCCGTCGGGGCCAGTCTTGGTGTCTCAGAGCCCAGCCCCTGAACCCCGCCGCAACGGGGCTATGCCGCGACAGGTCGTCGGACACGTTTAGAGTTGCGCCGTTGCAGCCGCGCATTCTCGGTGGGTCTCTCGCACCAGCCCCACAACCCCGCCCCCAAACCCCCGCGCCACCACAGGCCTGAACGCCTACCTCCCCCTACGGACTCTGCGCGAAGAATCCTGGCGCTTCAGGGCTGCTGCCGTCCCGGAATGCGGGCAATGGACGGGTTCGCCCTCCAGGTCGCGGGCACGCCACAACCCCGAAGGGGTTTCGTCCGCCAGCCCAGGCTTGTGCCGTAGGCGCTACCCTGGGGCTGGCGGACCATTCCCATCAACCCTGAAGGGGTTGCGTCAGGTCGGGTATGGCCCTGGAAGCGGGCGAGGAACCCGACACCAGCGGGAGCAGGGCGAGGGGGATGAGGGTGGAGGGGACAGCGAGGAGGCGGGGGAGGGCGGCGAGGTGGAAGTGGGCCTCGCGCTCCATGAGGGTGCTGAATCCGTACACCGCGCTGTACCCGACCACGCACACCCCGAGCATGGCCACCAGAAACCGGAGTTCCTGAGTACGGACGAACCGGACGGGGTGGAGGAGGGCCGAGATTCCGACCAGGGGCCAGAGCCAGGCGGACTGACCGCCGTCGAGGATGTAGTCCGACCACGCGGCCCGGAAGGCCTGGCCGATCCAGTTCCACGAATCGGCCCCCTTCCACACCCACTCGAAGTCCGGGGTCTCCGCGCCCAGGATCCCGGCCACCACCCGCCAGGCCAGAAGCAGCGGCAGACCGGCCGCCGACCATCCGAGAATCCTCCAGCGTCCCGGCCATCCAGCCGCGACCCCCGCCACCACGGCCGCGTAGAGCACCACCGCCTCGTTCTTGTACCACCCCATGGCCCCCAGCAGCACCCAGCCCAGGATGACGCCCGACCGCTGTCCGCTCCGGATGCCGTCCCACAGGGTCGCCACCCCCACCACCAGGTAGAACATCAGCACGGGCTCCGCATAGCCGAATTCGGCCCACAGGCTTTGCTGACGGGTCATGAACAGGCACAGCAGCGGTACCGGAAGCACCCACGCGGCCACGCCGCCCGCCCGGGTGATGCGCCGGACCAGGAACAGGAGGGTCATGGCGGTGAACGACCACGGCACCAGCATCAGGAACCGCCGGTCGAACCGCCCCATCCACGCCGCGGCCCACACCAGCAGTCCGGGATACCCCAGCGGGTAGGACGGGTGCGAGAAGGAGTACGCCGGATCCTGGAACATGGCCAACGGCACGGACTGGGTCTCGTAGATCAGCCGGGCCTTGAATCCCCACACCTGCACCGCCGGCATGGCCGACCACTCGAAAGGCAGCGCGAGCCAGGCCTGCCAAAGTAGAAGCCCAATGCCCAGTGCGAGCCAGAACCCACCTGGCGGAGCATGTGCGGTTCCTAAGACGCCCAAAAAAGTCCGGCCGAGCCGACCTCCAAGTCGACGCCGATGGCTACAGGCTTCCTCGCCCGTGCCTCCTGCCTCCGTCGTCGACGATTCCAAGCGGGCCTCTGGTAGCCGACAACTCTCGGATCCTTCAGCATTCTCCCATGCGCACCCTCTCCGCCTACGGCCGACAAGCCCCGCAAGAACCATAGCGATCATGACGAGTGCTGACAGGGCCAGCGCCCTGCTCGCAAACAGAACTCCGATGCCCAATGCGAGCAGCGCGATCCCGGACGCCGAAAATCCGAGAAAAGCTATAGCCACTGCCACGGCCAGCGACAGATCCCGGGCGCGAACGTGGATGCCTTCTGCACGATTCCCAGTGACCACAATGCACCTCAGCGCAAAGGCCGTCCAGACGATCGACCGCAGCCAGCCACCTTCATCGAGGGCTTTGGTAGACGGTCCAGGACGCGGATTCCACCACGTCGTTGTATCGGTGTTCGACGCCAAAGGCCCATGCGCCCTGCCGAGAGGGCCTTACAATGCATTCCGGCAGTTCCGCGAGCGACGGCTTCCGAGACATCACCGGCGAAGGCCAGGGACCAAGAATCCAGGCGACCTGGGCCCGGACTTGTCTTGCTGCTGAAGACCCACCTCCGTCGTCCAGGGCTATCACCACGGCGCTTGGTTCCTCCTGGTATCCACTAAGCGCACGCCATAGGCCTGGCAACTCCAGGTCTGTGACCAATGGACTGCGTCTTGCCCCAGACCCGTCCCGCCACGCCTGCCGGGATCTGGCCGCCCGAAGACCCCATTCTGGCCACAGACTGCCAACCATACCAGAGACCGGAAGCAACGCCGTGATTGCCAAGCACACCCGCGAAGCGACTCGTCGACGGACAAACCCAGCCCTATGGCGCGATCCGAACTTCAACCGGCTCCTCCCCATCTGCCGGGAACGTTACCTCGCCCTCCCAACTCCCGGATTCAAAGAAATCCTCGACCCGAACCCAGTATCGGCCGGGCTGGCAAAGGAATGCCGTCCGAGACTCCGCTCCTTCAATTTGTAGCCCTTCCCTCAAGGAGAGCCTTCGGAAGAACAGTGGGACTGGACTCTCCTTATGTGCGTAGAGCATCATAGCTGGCTCGCGCCTATCCTCACGAAGTCCGCCTACCAACAGCACCTCGTATTCACGGAACTTCGATGGAGTGAAGACAACGTCGTTCTGTCCAGGCAAACGAACCCTGCTCTCGACGACCCTCCTCCGGTACAAAAGCGGGAATGCATAGCCACCGCCTCCGGCAAGGATCGCGAACTCGCCTCCCAACTTTTGCGCTGCGAAAACGAACGAACCGTCGTCGGGCGCACGTTCGCCAACTTCCAAATCACGCCCCGATAGCCCGTACGCATAGCTGATCACTCTCCGGTCGACAGGTTGCTGTTCATCCTCGCGTAGGATCGACCGGGCGCTCCTCCACCATCTAGGTTCGGCGGAAACACGAATTACGACCGGAGGGTCTGGCCTCGGCATTGGGTCCCTACTAGCAGCACGTTGCAAGGGAACGTAGACCACATGCCTTTCTCCCGGCTGGATATTCTGAGGCACGCTAACAACCAAGGGTCCGTAGTCGTTTCCGACAAAGATTTGGTATGTACGCCCCGCGCGAAGGGTGCTCGAATGGTCGGGTTCGACCTCCATAGGCAGGACCGGCCAATTCAGAACATCGGGGCCACGAGATCCCCACCTTTCTCCGGTCAGATCGATCGAGCCTGCGGTCTCACGCCAATCGCTGAGAACACGGCGGCCCGTCTCCGGGTCAATCCGAGCAACCTCGATGCGGGGAACGCGTGCACGAGCCCACTCGCCACCCTCCCCTTGCTGCAAGAAATTCATCTCGAGAACAGCATGGTCGGGGCGATCAAGTCCAGGGGCGTTTCGCATCGGCCACACGGGATCGTCTATGAGTGCGCTGTCAAGCTCCTCCCCGAGCATGACCGATCCCGGGCGGTCTCCTTCCGCCCGGGCCCTGAAACTCAGGGAGGCCAAGAACATAGCGGCCAGCAACACGGGCATGTCGCGCAACCCAAATTGGCGGAAGCGACCTGATATACGGACGAAATGCATCATTCTGCCCTTAGCATCACTAGCATCGACAGGGCTCCGCCTCCAGGCCTGCCTTCCGGGTCAGGAAATGGAGCCTTTACCGCTACCCTGGACCCTACCTCGCGCCGGACCGCGTTTGCACGAGCTCGTACCCTAACCGCATTGTTTATGCGTACGAACCCGATCACAAGGGCACCGACTTCGGTGGCCGTAGCGCGCGTTAATCTGTCTTCCCATGGCCCTTCCTCCACTTCTTGGGGCGTGGGATTATACTCATGGACGTGTCCAGCCTGGGCAGCGATAGCGTTGAGGCTTGGAAGCTCCGCGTTGGCCAGATCGAACGCGAACGTTCGATGCAGGTGCCTGCGGACGGTGACGGTTGCCGCCTCGCCATCGGGATTTTCAACGATG
Organism: PVC group bacterium; assembly: GCA_003566475.1. Classification (GTDB taxonomy): domain Bacteria; phylum Verrucomicrobiota; class Kiritimatiellia; order SS1-B-03-39; family PXDE01; genus PXDE01. The sequence goes on from PXDE01000322.1 coordinate 9,373, forward strand.
CTTCGATGGGCCGCAACTGCGGACCCAGTCAGGGAAATAACGAGAGAGAGGGGGGGCGCCGCCGCAAGCGACGCGATGCCAGATGCGCCGGCAAACGAGATTGCCAACAAAGTCGACTCGAGCTTGTCCGAGTCGGCGACGTCAATTTGGTACGACGCTCTTGGCTCGAGGAAGACCACTTCGAGATGTTGGGCAGAATCCTGATTTAGGTCCATTGCGCGGACGGTCTCGCTCCCATCCGGACCAAGTCCATCAACATCTCGGCCACCGTAGGAGACAAAGAAGTAGGCACCTGTCAAAGACTCCATCGCACGGATAGCGAAGGTCGGATAGTTTGGCCTGAAACGATACGACTCCACGCTGATAGCCGCTTCAACCTTCTTGAACCCCTCCCCGCTATCAACCCACTCCGCATTTCGAGAAACATCTACGTTCCTAAAGAAGTAATCACTAGGCTCGCTAGGAGGAATCCAGGGAAATCGGTACCTAGGCTTCATTGGATGCCCTTCATCTTCTGGTTGGTGGTCCAAATCCCAGAATGGTGTGGCTGGAGCGTTTCCATCAGCGGGAAAGCTCCCTGCATGTCCGATTGCATGATCGCCGGCCGGCTTACCGCCATCTGCATGCCACTCCGGGTTAATGGTCATCTCAGCAACGACTCGGGGATTACGGGAGAAATAGGGACGGGCGTCGGTTGCCCCGGCACGAAGCATGCCATGCAGGCTCTTCTTCTTGCCTTGCAAGAAGGCGTTTCCAGGCGGATTCACATCATCAGGATGAGGTATGTCAAGAGAGTATACAGAAACATCAAACAAGCCCCCATGTATACGACAGTCTGGGTCGTCCTGGCTGCTTTCCGTTATGAAGACGGGGCCCTCCTCGTCAGGTTGCACCGCAAGGCGGACCGAGAACCAGGCAGAGGCGGTCCTATGTGGCCCATGAATGATCAGCGGCAATTCGCTGCTGCCCTCAGAGCCGGCGAATCCACCGAATTGGTAGGGGATGGGCTGGACGTAGCGACCATAGTGCTTCCGAGGGTCAATAAAGACCTCGAAGTGGCTTCTGCCCTGGGCGTCGAGGTGCTCGGGTCCCTCGGGATGCCGCTGATCGGGATGCAGCTTGTATGGGGCAACGTAGTCCTGAAGCGCATTCATCATTCTGTCGTGGCGATTCTCATCGCCGTCGTGGTAGTGCAAGGCTACCCGGAGCTGCTTTATGTTCTCCGGCGCGATGGAGCCTTGAGTTGAGGTGAGGATGGAGAAACGGATGGGGGTCCAGTACTCCGCGCTGGTGAAAAGCATGTGGGGGACACGCTCGACCCTGACGGAGGCCATGAATATCGATCCCGAGATGTCGGGTTCCCCAGCATGCGTTAGACGATACGAAACCGATGTTTCGCGAAGGTCCGTCGACTCCGGGTCGACACCAGCCGGAGGCCAATGGAGAGTGAGATCGGGATTGTTGGTGGTCGCTTGGGTTGCCGTTACCGTGACGGTGATCGGAGCGTCGGCATCGGGCTCGGGGATGATCGTGAAGTCGTGGTCGGCCTTGGCAATGGCCGCCACGGGGCCGTAAGCGGTTATCTTGACGTAGGTGTTCGAACTTGGTACACCGGCCTCATCTGCAAACGCCGACGAGGAGGCCAGCAAGGTGACAAATAGTGCGAAATGCGCAAGCCGACCCCGCCTTTGCGGGCAATCTTCAAGCGGTGCTGCGGTGCTGCGGTGCTGCGGTGCTGCGGTGCTGTCGCATCATAACACGCTCCAAGGCTAGAAGTTACGCGAATCCTGCCGGATTCGCTCCCGTTTGTCAAGAATCAAGTGCGATTTTCTTCGATTCCCAATGGCTTTGGAGTGTATCCGACTCGGGGTTGAGCTGGAAGAGACACAGGATTCGTGGCCTGGGGACGGTGGCTCGGTGTGTCCGGAGGATGTGGGCGGCAGGCCGTGTTCGGCACAAGATCTTCGCGTGTAGAAACTTGTACAGGATGGGCCCTGCGCCGAGGCGATTGGCGCTGAGATGGACGAATCGGACGGTGCGTCGTCTAGACAGGGGGTCCATGCCAGAGACCATGGGCCGTGCTGAACAGATGGTGGGCTGTTCCTCCCGGCTCTTGCGCCACGCAGCTGTGGTCTTCTGGTTGACCATTGTGGGCTCGGCCACCGCAGGAGGGCTTGAGGCGGTTCCGGTCGCGGACCTTAGGCCGCATCGAGAAATGGGGCCGGTGACTACAGGCCGATTTGAGCGGTTGGGCATTGAGCCGATTACCGTGGTGATGCCCGGAGGCTGGCCCAGAATGAATGCCCTGATCCACCGGCCTCGATCCGCCAAGGGCACTATGTTAGGCGAACACGCTCAGAAGGTGCCTGATCGTGGCTATCCCGTGCTGATCTTCTTCCACGGAATCGGTGAACAAGGGCCTAGCATCACTTCGATGCTTCGCCAGACCGCATTCCTTGAAGTAACGAGAGGGGAGGTCGCGGAGAGGCATCCGTGTATCGTCTATGCTCCTCAGCACCTTCCGAACCAGAATTGGGAGAGCCCTCACCCAAGCGACCCAGGAAGACCCATGCGGATTGCCATGGCAGGCCTTCGGGCACTCATTGAACGTAATGACCCTCCGGTGGACACCGACCGGATCTATGCGACTGGGCTTTCAAGCGGTGGCTTCGGGGCCTTCGACGCCATGAAGAAGTTCCCGGACGTCTTCGCGGCGGCGGTCCCCATCAGCGCGGTATGGAGTCCGGAGCTTCTCAACCCGAAGGCGCGCAACCGGTTCTGGATCATCCTGAACGAAGGGGAGTACGCTCCCCGGGAGGCGCTGGTCCGTCGGCTGGCAGAGACGGCCCGGGGCTATGGGGGGGAGGTCAGGGTGAGCTTCTTTCAGGGGCGGGACGGCCACGACGCCTGGAACCGGGCGTACCGGGAGCGGGCGATGTGGGAGTGGCTGTTCGCGCAGTCGCTGGCGCAGGAGGAGCGGCCCCGGGGGGCGCCCATCGACCACCGGGTGGGGGCGATCGGGCAGGGGCTGACCGCCCGGGCCTCGGTGCCGGCCCGGCCCGGTCACGGGCCGGAGATGGTGCTGGACGGCCTGCAGGGGACGTCGTTCATCTCCGCCGGCCCGGCCCGGCGCGACCAGTGGCTCGAGATCGTGTTCCCCTCCCCCACCGACAAGGGGACGGTCCGGGTGGCCATCGGCGACCA
>PXDE01000577.1 GCA_003566475.1 PVC group bacterium
AACCATGTGGCGTGTCTTAGCGTCATAGAGTCTCCTCTGTGGAAGGTCGCAGTTTCATGGGGTTCCCTCCTGGGCGGCGTAGAAGGCGGCCAGCGCCTCCCGGAACTCGGGCGGGGATTCGGCCAGGATGCCGGCGGCCGCCTGGACATCCCCGTCGCCGCCGCGCCCGGTCAGCCCGGGACCCCCCTCGTGGCGGTCCACCTGGGCGTTGCCACCGGCCATGCTGCCCCCGCCTTCGCCATCGCCCTGGCCCATGCCCATCCCCTGCCCTTCGCCCTCGGCCTGGCCCTGAAGCAGGGCCATCATGGCCGCCATGGCCGCCGCCGACCCGTCGGCCTCCCCGCTCTGCTGCACGCTCTGGCCGAGCAGTTCGATGATCTCGGTGTGGATGGCGATGGTGTCGGGGCCGGTCTGGGCCTCGGTCAGGCGGTCTGTGGATTCGCCCATGGCTCCGATGATGTGTTCGACAAGGCGGGCCAATTCGGGCTGGGTGGCCCGCGGGGCGAGTTCCTTCACGTCGTCGGCGATCTGATCCTGGCGTCCTCCCAGACCCAGCGCGCGCTCCCGCCAGCCGGGCAGGACCACGGGAATCCGATCGAGCGCGCGGGTCATCTCGCGCAGGCTCTCCTGCTGAACACGGGCCCGCATCAGGCCCATGATGAGCTCGACGTCCATGTCGTCCCCGCCCCCGTCGCCATCGCCGCCGCCTCCGTCGCCGCCGCCGGCGGCGGCCTCGAGGAGGTCGGCCCATTCATCGAGCTGCTCCTGCCACCTCACAGTCTGCCCATGGACGAACCCGCCCCGGTTGCGTCGGATGTCGGCCGAAAGCTCCTCGAGGCTGGGCTGAATCCGGGTCTCCCGCATCTCCTCGGCGATGAGACCGGCGATATCCATCCCGGTGCGCCGATAGAAGCCCTGGAGGTCGCTGTGGATGTCGCCCACGTCCCGGGCCCCGGTCTGCTGACGCCCGGCCAGGGTCTCGACCAGCGTCCGCTCGTTCCGGGGAATCTGGGCGGCGGCCATGCCGATGATCCGGGGCAGAACCCCGGCCAGTCCGCCCGCGATCTCGCCCTGCCGCTGGGCGGCGTCGCGCAGGCGGTTAAGGAAGTTGCGGGCCTGCATGTTGTTGGCGAACTCCTGGGCCTGCTGCTCAAGCTGGCGGAGCTGTTCGAGCAGGTTCCGCTGCTGGGCCATGGCCTCCTCCAGGTTCTCCCGTCGCTCGCCAGGATCGGAGCTCTCGGCCCCCTGCTGGAGGCTCTGCGCCGCCTCGGCCGCGTTCTGCTCGGCCAGCCGGTTCAGCATCTCGGCCAGCTCCGCCCACTCCTGCAGGGTCTGGGCCGGGATGTCGGCGTTGCGCAGCGCCTCCTGGGCGATCTCCCCGAGCTCGCCGGCCAGGCTCTCCATGGTGTCCGCCTGCCGCTGCTCGCCCCGCGCCGCATCCTCCATGGCCTGTCCCGCCCGATCCTGGGCCAATTCGGCGTCATCGAGTTCGGACAGGGCCTCGGTGGTCTCCAGCGCGCCCTCCTCGACCCGGGCGACCTCCTCGATGGCGCGGTGCACGCGCTGCAGGCGGTTCTGCAGCAGCTCCGCGTGCTGGGCGCGGGTCAGCACGAAGATCCGGTATTCGGCCGTCTCCGACGGCGTCCGGCCCGGGAACGCATCGAGGGCCTTGATCCGAAGCCGGACCAGACTTCCCGCCTCGACGTTGGCCCACTTGGGCGCGAACCGGAAGGGCGCCCGCACCCGTTCCTCGCCCGGCGACGCCTCGGCCACCGTCTCCTCGCCCCGGCTCACCGCGGCCTGCTCAGGGCGGTCGACCTCCCACTCCACCCAGAGCCGGGTCACTCCGAAATCATCCTCGGCCAGGGCGGTGAGCTCGACCGACTCCTCCTCCAGCATGGCCAGGTTGCGGGCCAGCCCTTCGCCGCTCACCGCCGGCGGGAGATCCTCGCGCAGCGACACGCTCACCCGGTGCGGGGCGGCCCCGTCCAGTCCGTAGTGGTCCTGCCAGATCCAGCCCACCCGCATGTCCCCGGCGATGGGGCTGACCGGACCCGAGAACTGACGCCCTTGGACCGGGAGGTCCACGGGCGAACCGTCATCCACCCGGGTCTCGGCGCTGCGCAGCTCGCGGTTCACATACCCCCGCCATTCCACCGAGGCGTCACGAAGGAAGGCGACCCGGGTTCCCGCCACCGTGCGGAGGGTGGGCTCGCGCTCCAGATAGTCGGGCCAGTGGACCATGGCCTCGAGGCCGGCCAGCTCCGACCGCAGCTCCGGGCGCACGGTGAGCCGACGGCTGGCGTCGCCCAGCCGGATCATCAGTTCGGCGGTCTCCGACTGGCCCGGGAACCGGAACCGGGCCCCGCCATCCATGACCTCCGCCTCCACCGGCGGCTGGGTGCCCAGCCGGGCCACGCCGGTGCTGGGCGTCCAGCGGGTGGTGTCATCCAGGCGGGTGAGGATCTCGAACGGTTCGCCCCGGGCCACCACCAGTTCGTCCGGCAGGTCGGCCAGGCGGACGAAGGTGAACCGCTCCACATCGCCGAAAGGCCGCAGCCAGCGGCGGAAGGCGTTGCGGCCCGCGCTGGGGAACACCGCCACCGGGATCAGGGCCAGCACCAGGGTGGCCAGGAGAAACGCGCCCAGCCGACGGGCCGGCCGACGGTCGATGGCCTGGTTGAAGTCCATCCCCGCCGCATCCCGGGCCACCTGCGCCACCGCCGCCCGGAGCAGTCCTTCGGACATGCCTTCGCGCTCATGGGTGCCGTGGGTCAGCTCCACCACGCCCAGGAGCCGGTCGCCCAGCCTCGGGTGACGGCGGGCG
>PXDE01000216.1 GCA_003566475.1 PVC group bacterium
GTCCTCGGCCCCGATCCGATCCCGATGATGGTCCGAGGCCCACTGGACCGTGATGGCGGAGGATGGGATGCGGGTGGTTTCTCCGATCAGGTGACTGACCTCCACCCGCGGCGCGGAGATGTCCCGGGAGGAGCTGATGATGACTCGGCCCGAGGCTTCGCCTCCCCTCGGGGCGACCAGGCGCAGGGGCTCGCGGGAACGGTCCGCATCGGGCCTCATCACCTTGCCGCCGAGAATCTGGGGCGCGCCGAGCGGCCAGATGGCCACTCCGTCGGGATGGCCCGCGTCCGCAGGCCGGAGTCCGGGGGCGGGACGCGCGGCGGTGAGCCGAACCGAAGTCACGCCGACCCGGCTGAAGCTGTTGAACTGCCGCTCCCGGGGAACCGGCGAGGCATTGGCCTGGATGGCCAGCACATTGACCCCGGGGCGCAGCGCGGAGGCGGGGATCGCGCCCTCGATGCTCCGGCGCCGGACGGGTTCCAGCCGGTCCCGGTTGCCATCGGTCAGGTTGCCCCATTCGCGCCCTTCCGGGTTGACCCACGCCTCGCGGGGATAGGGGACTCCGGGCAGTTCGTGCAGCGCCTGGCCTTCGCCGAGGTGGCCCCGCGCGATCTCCGCCCCGTTGACCCAGACCACCACACCGCCCTGGTACTCGATACTCAGGTTCAGCGGACCGGCGGCGGAAGGATCGCCGAGGATAAACCGGGCGCGGGCGAGCACGGAGCCCATGCCGCGGAAGAAGTAGTGCCACTCCCCGTGGGAGCGGACCAAAGCGGGCCAGGGCAGGGGGAGCAGAGCCCATTCGCCGTCGTCGAATTCAGGCCTGGGCCAGGACGCGGCAGGGTAGGGTACCCAGGGGGTATCCCAGGTGGCGGCCTCGGCGTCGAACGCCTGCACCGGGTCCGGCCGCGGCACCATGGCCACGCGCCAGAGACTATGGGCGGTGTCCACCAGGGCGACCGGCTCCTGGGTGCGGCCGGGCCACGCGGAGAGAAGGGCGACCGCGAGGGCGGCCGGGAAAGTGCGGAGGGGGAGACGATATGGCATGGTCAGGAGTCAGGGGTCAGTGCAGGCCGCTGGCACGGTGGGCCAGCCGGATGAAGGGTGAGACGACTGGGGCGATCCGACTTCGCTCAGAAGCTTCCGCCTTCGCTGAGTTATGGCGCGACTCGTCGTCGGACAAGTTGCGGGATGTGCGATCCGACTTCGCGAGGACGCTACGTCGGACAAGTCGTGGGATGTGCGATGAGGCCTTCCCGTGGCCCGGGGGGGCCTCCCCCCGGGCCTCCGTGATCCCTCGGGTGGCACGGGATTTCTCCCGGGGCCGACGTCTCTTTTTGGGGGCAGGACACGGGGGCAGGCGCCCCCGTGCCACGACGGAGAGGTGTGTGGGGTGCCGGGCTTTTCGCTGGCTCCCAATCTGCGGCGGCCTCGCCGGTTCGCGGATGCGATGGGCCGGCTATTCCGCATCCCGCCGCCGTCGCAGGGCCAGTCCGGCCAGGCCGCCGAGCAGGACAAGCAGGCCGGTGCCCGGTTCGGGGATAACGAATTCCTGCACGGAAAGGGTTCCGGTGGTGTAGTCGAAGGCCCAGGTCTGGCTGCCGCCGAGGACCGGGAGGGTCACGCCGTCCCCGGCGGTGCCGAAGATGCTGTCGTTGGCCCACTGTCCGGAATAGGTGCTGAAACCGAACAGGGTCCAGGCGTCACCGGCCTCGAACAGACCGATGGGGTCACTACCCGGATCGAGGGCGATCTGAAGCGTCCCCCCGTAGACCAAGTCCGCGATCCCGATGACCTGGTCGTTGGCATAGACCGGTCCGGCGGTCCGGCTGATCTCGAAGAACGAGGTGCTGAGGGGCTCCAGGGTGAGGTCGCCGCCGATCTCCAGGGTGCCGATGCTGGCGCCTGGCGACAGGGTCGCGCCTGCGCCCACCGACACGTTGCCCGCGATCTGGCCGGTGCCCGCGAGCGTTCCACCGGTCAGGTTCACCGAGCCCATCACGTACCCGTCGGCCTGGAAGGTGCCGCCGGCCACAGTTACGTCGCCGGTGCCCGTGGGGGAGGTCGCGCCGAAGGTCAGGTTGGCGGGGATGGCGACCGTGCCGCCGCTCCGGTTGGTGATGGCGACCGTGGTTCCGCTCACGATGCTGCTGATGAAGACGTTGGCGAACCCGTCCACCGGCTTGCCCACGTAGAGCCCGGTGGTGTCCCCGACGTTGAAGTTCGCGGTGGATCCGTTGCCCACGTTGGCACCGGTGGTGGTCTTGGCCACCGCCGGGCCGCCGTTCTGGACGATGAGGGTGCCCGCGTTGACCGTGGTCCCGCCCGAGTAGTTGTGGAGATAGGACTGTCCCGCGATGGTCTGGGTGCCCAAGCCGTTCTTGACCAAAGCGAGGGTGGAGGAATCCCCCTGGTCCCTCATGGCGGTTCCGTCCGAGAGGGTTCCCGAATAGACGTAGCTGAGGGTGTTGCCCACATCGAGGGTTAGGGTGCGAGATTGACCGGCACCCTGGGATACGATACGGGTGTTGATGGCATTCCCGGTGTTGTCGAGGCCGCCGACCACCAGGTTGGTGTTGACTCGAACCATGCCCGAGTTGGCCGAATTGCCGAGAGAGGGGTCTGCATAGGAGCCGACCGCTCCTGAACCGCGGACGGTCAGCAGGGAGATGCCTTTGGTTCCGTCGAAGTTCAGGTTGCCGTTGCTCATCACGGCGGTCCCGCGGCCGCCATTGCCGACGATGAAGTTGCCCAGCCAGTCACTATCCGCATGCGCTGCGAAGTTTAGGGTGAACTGACCTCAGATCGGAAGAGCACAC
>PXDE01000611.1 GCA_003566475.1 PVC group bacterium
ACTGGCGCCGGAGAACCTGCGCGGTCACTGGCCCGAGTATTTCTGCTTCCACGGCCCGCTTCCCGCCAGCGGCCTCTACGCCCGCCATGTGCGGAATCTCCGGCTGGTGGACCTCGACCTCCGCACCGAGGCGCCGGACGCCCGGCCACCCGTGGTGCTGGAGGATGTGACCCTTGCCACGGACCCGGCACCTCCCGCGCCGGAATCCTGACCATGCCGATCATAGGACAACCCGAAGCGCCCCCGGAACGGGACGCTCCGCCTTTCCCGCCCATCCAACCCTCCACAACGGAACGAGCAGGTAGCCATGACTGAATTGATGAGCAAACCCGAGTACGAACGCGCGATCGCCCAGACCCGGGACGAACGCATGGCCTGGTGGCGGGAAGCCCGCTTCGGCATGTTTATCCACTATGGCCTGTACGCCCTTCTCGGACGGAATGAGTGGGCCATGGCTTTGGAAAACTATCCTGTCGAGGAGTACGAGGCGCTGGCCGGTCAGTTCAGCCCCAGGCCCGGGGCCCCGCGGGAGTGGGCCGCCCTGGCCAGACAAGCCGGCATGAGATACATGGTCCTCACCACCCGGCACCACGAAGGCTTCAGCCTTTGGGACTCCAAGGCCAATCCCTACAACTCCGTGAATTTCGGACCCAAGCGCGATATCGTGAAGGAGTTCGTCGAGGCCTGTCGCGAATATGATCTGAAAATCGGATTCTACTCCTCGCTCATGGACTGGCATCATCCGGACGGGTGGACGTGCGCCTTTGAATCCGAGGCCCGGGCACGCTTCTGTTCCTATATCCACAGGCTGAACGAGGAGCTCCTCACCCAATACGGCAGGATCGACATCCTGTGGTATGATGTGCCCCGCCCCATGGAGAGCTGGGAAGGGTGGAACTCGCTGGAGAGAAACCAGAGGCTCAGGCAGCTCCAGCCCCATATTCTCATCAACAACCGCAGCCGCCTTGATGAGGATTTCGGAACCCCGGAGGAGCACATGACGGCCTCGGACCGTGACTGGGAGGCCTGCATGACCTTCAACGGCCTCAGTTGGGGATACATGGACTCAGAACAGGTGCTCCCCTACAGCTATAACGCCCAGCGTATCATCAGGATGCTCAACACCGCGACCGCCGGGGGCGGCAACCTGCTCCTGAACATCGGCCCCACGCCGGACGGCTCGGTGCCCCCGGAAGCGGTCGAGCCGCTGACCACCGTGGGCCAGTGGCTCGGCGAGAATGGAAGGGCGGTCTACGGCAAGAAGCGCAGGCCAGCCCAGGCGTTCCACCATGGTTTGTGCAGTGCGACCCATGAGAACAACAAGGTCTTCCTGTGGAACTGGGTCTGGCCCCGCAACGGAGAGATGGTGATCGGCGGCTTCAAGACGAAGGTGTCGAGCGTCGCGCTTCTGAAGGACGGAACCCCCATCGATTTTGTCCAGCAGGGCCATCGCATCCGGCTGAGGAATCTGCCCGCGAAGACACCCGATAGGCACGCGGGAATCGCCGTTCTGGAGATGACCTTTGACGAGACGCCCGTTTACCGGATGGTCTCCGACTACCCGCAATTCCACCAGGGAGAGGTCTTCTGATGACGCCGGGGCTTTGCCACCCCGCCCTCGGCCGGTCATCCGCCTTCGGCCATACCCGGCCATGCCGTTCCGATCTCCACGCGATCTGCGAGGACTTGAGGCAGTGCCGCGGCGTAGCGTCTGCGCCAAGCCGGAAGGAGGTGGCTGCCCCTGAACCGAAACCGATCCGATACCGGCCCCGCGCCAAGCCCGTAGCTGGACGCCCCACCTGTCGCGACGTAACCCGTAGGGCGAAGACGGAAGCGTTTGGCCGCCCGCGTGCAGCCGAGGATCCGAACCCGACCCGCGCGACGCTCCTTCCCCTCCGCACGAGCCCCATTCACCTCCCCCGACTCCGCCCCAGGGGACTGGGGCGGCTACACCGGCGCGTCCCGCGCCGGGAACCCGGGCCGCCCCGCGGCCCGGTGTAGCCACGGCACTCCGCTGCCGTGGAGTCCGTACCCAGGACCGCCTCCCCCTCCATGTTCGATGTTCAAAGTTGGACGTTCGATGTTCGGTCTTCCCACATCCCCTGGGCCTTGCCCCTCCGCCTCCTCCCTTCCATCCATCCATTCATCCACTCATCCATTCATCCCGCCATCCATTCATCCACTCATCCACCCATCCGCAGCCACGCCCCGGGCCGCGTGTGGGCCGATGCCCCGACGCGTCATCGGGCGGACGTAGCTAGGACTTTCGCGCGGGGAGGGTTCGGTAGCGGGCGGGCTTCTCCTGGACCCCGAAGCCAATCTTCTTGGGAGGGGGATCAGGGGCGCCCGGCGGGTCGAGAAGATCCAGAATACGCCCCAGGATATCCACGATGGCGGCGTCGTGAACGTCGAGACGGGCTTTGACCTCCGACTCCAGCGCGGCCAGCTTCCGGGCCAAGTCGCGAGTGTCGGCCAGGGCCGCCCGCATGGCCACGAAGGCGCGGACCACGAAGACGCTCATCTCGATGGCCCTCCCGCTACGGAGGACATTGGCCGCCATCAGGGCACCGTGCTCGGTGAACACTGTCGGCAGATGCTTCCGATGCGCCCCCCGGGCTAAGATCGCAGATTGCGATCTTAGAGCCCGCGCCTCGGCCCATTCCTCGGGGGTGAGTCTAAAGGCGAAATCCTCGGGAAACCGGGCCGCGTTGCGCTTGACCTGCTCGTTCAGTCTGCGGACTTCGACCCCATAGACCGCAGCCAGGTCGGTATCGAGAATGACCCTCTGCCCGCGAATCGTGAGGATCGCTTCCCGAA
>PXDE01000500.1 GCA_003566475.1 PVC group bacterium
GATGGCGGATCGCTCGGCGGATCGCTACTTCCAGGCAGGTGCGGATAAGCTGGTGCCCGAGGGCATCGAAGGCATGGTGCCCTACAAGGGACCCCTGGCCGACCTGCTCTTCCAACTTGTCGGAGGACTGCGCTCCGGCATGGGATACTGCGGATGCGGGACCATCGAAGCCCTACGGCTTGACTCGAGGTTCGTCCATATTACGTCGGCTGGCTTGCGGGAAAGTCACCCACACGACGTCGTGATCACCAAGGAAGCGCCTAACTACGAACGTCGCTAAAACCATCGCTGAGCCGGGCCGTTTCACGACTCTCGGCCCGGGCTCTTCACCATCAAAAGACTCGCATCTGCTGACCCACAGGAGGCGGACCCATGGCGGGCCAGACCACCGTGACTCACGAGACGTTCCTTTCCCCCTTCAGTTGGCGGTACGGATCCGACGCGATGCGGACTATTTGGAGCGAGCAGCACAAGCATCGGCTCTGGCGCCGCGTCTGGATAGCGCTGGCGACGGCGCAGCTCCAGGCCGGGCTGGTGGGGCCGGAGCAGGTGGCCGATCTGGTCGCCCACCGGGACGAGGTGGATCTGGCGCGAATCGCCCAGATCGAGGCCGAGATCCATCACGACGTCATGGCCGGGGTCCGCGCCTATGCGGAGCAGTGTTCCCTGGGCGGGCCGATCATCCACCTGGGCGCTACCAGCGCCGACATTCAGGACAACGCCGATGTGCTCCGCCTTCGAGATGGCCTTGAGGTGCTCCTGGAAAAGCTACGGGTGGTGCTATTCGACCTGGCTGATCTCATCGAGGCGCGCGCCGCACAGCCGTGCATGGGCTTCACCCACCTGCAGCCGGCTGAACCCACAACCGTCGGATACCGCCTGGCGATCTACGCCCTGGAGCTCCTTGAGGACTACCATCGGCTGGGCCGGCTGCGATCTGATATCCGTGGTAAGGGCATCAAAGGGGCAGTGGGCACCGGTGCGTCTTACGTGCAATTGCTGGCGGGAACTGGCACGACGCCGGCCGAACTGGAGCGTCTGGTGATGGAGGAGCTCGGCATCGAGCCGTTTCCGGTCGTGACGCAGATCTATCCCCGGAAACAGGACTACTGGGTGTTGGCGGCTCTGGCCGGGATGGCGGCCTCCCTTTACCGCTTTGCCTTCGACCTGCGGCTGCTTCAGTCGCCGCCCTTCGGTGAATGGAGTGAGCCCTTTGGGGCGAAGCAGGTAGGCTCGTCCGCCATGCCCTTCAAGCGCAACCCCATCAACGCCGAGAACATGGATAGTTTAGCCCGCTACGTCGCCGCCCTGGTGCGCGTCGCGTGGGACAATGCCGCCCACACTCTGCTCGAGCGCACCCTGGACGACTCGGCCAACCGCCGCGTGATCCTCCCCGGTGCGTTCTTGGCCGGCGACGAGCTGCTCAGGCGCGCGCATCGGATTCTCCAGGGTCTGCAGATCCATGACGAAGCGATCGCCCGCAACATGGCCGCCTATGGCACATTCGCGGCCACCGAGCGCCTTCTGATGGAACTGGTGCGCCTTGGCGCCGACCGGCAGGCCATGCATGAGGTCATCCGTCAACACTCGATGGCGGCCTGGCAGGCGGTTCAAGCTGGTGAATCCAATCCTCTCGTTGGTCGCCTGACGACCGATCCCGAGACCCTCCGATATCTCCCCGCGGGACGCATTCGGGAGTTGCTGGACGCGGGCGAGCACATTGGGGACGCACCCGTGCGAGCGAGGAAGGTGGCGGACATGGTGCGCAGGTTGGATTGACGCGACGCCCTCTAGGTGGCACAATCTGAGCGGGTATGTTCTTACCGACCACACGTCAGGAGTTGCAGCAGCGAGGATGGGATCAACTCGATGTGATCCTGGTGACCGGCGACGCCTACATCGACAGCCCCCACATCGGGATCGCCGTCGTCGGGCATACACTGGCCGACGTGGGATACCGCGTCGGTGTCATTGCACAACCGGACATCCACAGTCCCGATGACATCACCCGGCTTGGGGAGCCGGCCCTCTTCTGGGGCGTCTCTGGCGGCAGCATCGACTCGATGGTGGCCAATTACACCGCCCTGAAGAAGCCACGCCGATCGGATGACTATACCCCCGGCGGACAAAACGATCGACGCCCCGACCGGGCCGTCATCGTCTATACCAATCTCATCAAGCGGTATTATAAGGACACCGCGCCGATTGTCCTGGGAGGGCTGGAGGCCAGTCTCCGGCGAGTGGCCCACTACGACTATTGGGACGATGCCATTCGCCGCTCGGTGCTTCTGGATGCTAAGGCGGACTACCTCATCTACGGGATGGCTGAGAAGAGCGTGGTGGCCTTTGCCGATGCCGTGCGCTTTGGGAGGAGCCCCCGTCATCTCCGTGGGCTGTGCTACGTGGACGACGAGCCGCGGTCAACCTCGCTGGAGCTACCTCCTTACGAGAAGGTGCGTGAGGACAAGCAGGCCTTCATCGAAATGTTCCACACGTTCTACCAGAACAACGATCCCCGCCGGGCCGTGCGACCTGCCGACATGCTTCCCGACGGCGACTACTGGTGCTCCGGGGTGACGACCATCCGCTATTCGATCAACCACAACAGCGGCCCTCCCGGACCCAGCGGCGCCGCCCAAACGCACAACGCGAACACGATCCTCAACTCGCACCATCCCGGCGGCGTCAATGGGGCGATGGCCGACGGCTCCGTTCACTTCCTCAGCGAGTCGATGGACCTGGAGATCCTGCGCCGTTTGGCCGCCAAGGACGATGGGCAGCCGGTTGACGAGTTCTAAATGCCTTGATTAACTGTTA
>PXDE01000029.1 GCA_003566475.1 PVC group bacterium
CGGACGGCCGGGCCGCCTGGCGGCCCGGTGTAGCCACGGCACTCTACTGCCGTGAAGTCCGATGCCGATCACGGCCACGGGGAAAGCCGCCCCGCACTTCGTCGGCTTGCCCTACGTAGCTCCGTTCCGGAGCGTAGTAGGGTCAATCTTCGGTTTCCACGCATCCCACATCGCACATCCCACAACCCACAACTTGTCCGACGTAGCGCCTTGCGAAGTCGGATCGCCCCAGCCGTCTCGCCCCTTTTCCGGCTGAACCCAACGATTCAGGGGCGGTCACTGCTCTGAGACATACTCCCGCAGTTCCGCGGACAAGCCATTGGTCCCCACAAGCATACGACCGAGCGGGCGCGGACCCAGTAGTCCGCTGTTCCCGCCCTGCGGGACGGACCGCGCATGGAACGAGCCTGCCTGGGCGGAAGAGAAGCCATGGTCGAGCCCTCCTCCAGCCAGGCGCCGCACATGCGCCCTCGTCCCGCCCTGCGGGAACAGCGAGGTACTGGCATGCATCGCGCATCGCGGATCCCGCATCACGCCAGCCGTCTCACCCCTCATCCGGCTGAGCCCAACGGCTCAGCGGCCTGCACTGACCACTGACCGCTGCCCCCCTCTTCGGAGCCTTCGAAGATCCCGAGGCTTCCCGATGAGCCCGAGATGCACCATGATGACCGCACGAACTGAACTGGAGCCGCCATGCCCCCTGCTCTTCCCCGAATCCCCGTCGCGGTCATCGCCCTTTACTGCCTCGCCGGCAGTGGACCGCTCCACGCCGAGCCGCTGGTGGATCTGTCCCAGTCGGGGCCGGTGCTCGACGACGCCAACCTCGATCTGGAGCTGCGGATCGAGGGCGTGCTGCCCGATCTGAGCGGGACGAACCTGTCCCTGGCGCTGACCGCGCGGCGCGTGGACGGGGCATGGGTCGAGGCGCAGGTCATGCCGGACGGGCAGATGCACCGGAGGGCGACTCCGGACCTTTCCGGCGTCACCGTCCGCCGGAACCGGATCCGCGGCACGGCCACGGTCACCGTGCCCGGATGGCGGCGGCGCGACCAGGAGCAGCCCGAGCAGGAGATGCGGCTTGACCTGGATGTCCGGATCACCGACCGCCTGGCCCGGACAGGGGATGGCCCCGACATCCGGTCGGAACGGTTCTGGGTGATCCGTCCCGAGCCGCAGCCCGAGGAGCGTAGAGCCGAAGGCACGGCCGTGGCGAGAATCGCCGAGACCGACCTTCGGGGAGCCGCCGAGGGCCGGGTCCGCCCGCCGGTTCGGCCCGGAAGCTGGGACATGGGCGAGACCACCGCCGAGGGGGGCGTCCGGTTCGACTTCGACCTGGGCCGTGAACGCCAGAACTGGAACTTCGCCCGGCTCAGCGTGCTCGAGCTGCCCGAGGTGCGGGATCTGAGCGGGTTCACCGGGATCGAGATCGAGATCGCCACCGACGCTCCGCGGCCGGATGTCTCGGCGTCGGTCTGGCTGCGGGAGGAGGACGGGAGCTGGTACTACATCAAGAGCGCCCTCCCCCTGATCGATCCGGTCAACCATCGCCGCCTGGACTTCGCCGATTTCGTCGAGGCGGAATGGGTGGCGCCGGGCAGCCACCTGGACGAGGACTATGTGCTCGACCTCACCACCATCTCGCATGTGGCCATCGGCATCGTGGACAGCCGCGGCCCGGGCGAGGTCGGGTTCGAGCTGCGCACGCTGGCCACGTTCCGGGAGGACCGCCCGGCCCCGGGCCCGGCCCGGCTGGAGGTGACCGGCCGCACCCTGTCCGTGAACGGCCACGAGGTGGTGCCGGCCGGCGTGTTCGGAGGCTACGCGGGGGAACTGCCCCAGGTGTTCCGGCCTGGGTGTCAGCGTCACCTGGGCGGCCCCAGCCTGCGCAAGCCGGAGGAGGGCCGCACCGAGATGTTCATGATCGACTGCTGGTTCGATCGCTACAGCACCGCCACCCTGCTGCAGAACGTGAACTGGCGGGAGCAGATGGCGGAATGGGGCCGGAACTACGCGCGGCGGGCCCGCGAGCTGAACTATCGCGCCCAGCTCGAGTTCTGGAACGAGCCCTATCTGAACTGGGCCCGCGGCCGGGGCGCCCGCAACTATCAGGTTCAGCATTTCGACGTGGACGCGGCCGAGGAGGGCGGGCCGGTGCAGGTGCGCTACCGGGTGCCCCGCCGAGACGAGGAGGGGAACGTCATCCGGGGCCAGTTCGACCCTGTCCTAGGCCCGGTGATCCCCCATTTCGCCTGGACCCGCGAGGGCGGGGAGTGGCGGGTGATCGACACCACCCAGTTCACCTACTGGTCGGGGCTGGGCAACGGGTGGATCTACGACCAGATGCTGTCCGTGCTGGGCCCGGCGGTGAAGGAGGAGAACCCCGACGTGGATCTGATCGCGGGCTGGGGATTCCGGTGGAACGAGGATCACTGGGCGTCCTGGGAGATGCTCCACAAGCCGACCATCGACCGGAACATCCAGTGGATCGACGGGGTCCACGAGCACCACTACCAGGGCGATCCCCCCTCCTTCTATGGCTCGTTCGAGGTGCTCACCGCCTACGGGGTGACCGCCCACGACAAGTGGCTCTGGACCTACAACACCGAGACCGGCGACCTGGTGGACGCCCCGGCCCGGGGCATCGTGGACACGCCGGAGAAGGCGGCCCAGGCCACGAACTACCGCCGCATGACCTACAACCTGCGCGACTGCCTGTACGCGGTCTGGCAGACCCCGGACAAGCTGCGCAGCCGGACGGTGATCCACCACGACGCGGGCGACGGCACCCGCCACGGATGGACCCAGGTCGCCTAC
>PXDE01000576.1 GCA_003566475.1 PVC group bacterium
CGCCATGGATTGAGCGACTGCTCTGAGACACCATCCGACGATATTCCTCGCAAACCCCTGCACGCCAACAGCATGGTCCCGACGTGGCACGCGGGGCGCCTGCCCCCGTGCCCTGCCCCTAAGACAGGCCGTCGGCACCGAGACCCCTACGGAGCCGCCCGAAGGATCTCAGGAGGCACGGGGGGAGGCCCCCCCGTGCCACGGGACAGCCGCCCCACATCCCACGACGTGTCCGACGTAGCTCCTTGGCGAAGTCGGATCGCACAACCCACAACTTGTCCGACGTAGCGTCTTCGCGAAGTCGGATCGCGCCAGCCGTCTCTCCCCTCATCCGGCTGAGCCCAACGGCCCAGAGGCGGCGACTGCTCTGAGACACCATTCTGCGGCTCCGTGGACAAGCCGTTGGTCCCCACAAACATACGACCGAATGGGCTCGGCCCCAGTAGTCCGCTGTTCCCGCCCTGCGGGACGGACCGCGCGTGGAGCGAGCCTGATCCGGAGGAAGAATGGCCGTGGGGCTGATCTTCCACCACGCAGGCACTGTGCACGCGCCCTCGTCCCGCCCCGCGGGAACAGCGAGGTACTGGCATGCATCCCGCATCGCGGATCCCGCATCCCGTATCCCGCATCGCGTATCCCGCAGCGCGCCAGCCGTCTCACCCTTCATCCGGCTGAGCCCAACGGCCCAGCGGCGGCGACTGACCATTGACCTCCTTCCCTGAACACTGAACCCTGAACACTCCCGACCACCGATCACTGATCACCCCGCCGCCTCCGCCGCGGTCGCGGGCGTGCGGGCGGCCATGGACTGGCCGGCCTTGAGCAGGGCGACCGCCCCGACGAAGAGCAGCTCGAAGGCCGTCCATCCGTAGAGGATCCAGGCCTGGCCGGTGGTGAACCCGTAGCTGTGCAGGCCCTCGCCGAGCAGGTTGGTGCCCAGCCAGGCCACCATTACCACCACCGTGCCCAGCACGGCCGCGATGGCCGCCCCGAACGATCCGATCCACCGGGCCAGGCGGGCATGGTAGATCCAGGCCGTGAACAGCACGATGAGCAGCGCCCCGTTCTCCTTGGGATCCCAGCCCCAGAACCGGCCCCACGACTGGTCGGCCCACACCCCGCCCAGCATGGTGCCCAGGAAGCTGAAGCACAGCCCGAAGGCGAGCAGGCCCATCATGCCGTCGAAGGTGGCCTGCCTGGCCGTCTTCCGGTGGGGGGCGAGCAGGCGGAGGATCAGGTAGACATGGGCCACGATCCCGGCCAGCCAGCAGCCCGCATAGCCCATGGTGATGGTGAGCACATGGGTGGAGAGCCAGAAGTTGGAGTCGAGCACGGCCACGAGCTGGCCCATGGTGTCGCCCTCGGCGAAGTAGCGGCCGGCCAGGAACACCAGAAACGCCCCGCTCAGGCTCGAGGCCAGGCTGCCCACCCCGTTGCGCTGCCAGAACTCGACGAACAGGCTCAGCAGCACGCAGACCCAGGCCACGAACAGGAAGGTGGCGTAGAGGTTGGTCACCGGGGGCCGCTGCATGATGTACATGCGGGAGAGGATGACGCCGGTGTGGGGGATCAGGGCGAGCACCAGCAGGGCCACCGCCGTCCGGCGGATGACGGGCCCGCCCTGGGCGACCGCGACCAGGGATACGCAGAAGGCGATCAGGTAGAGGACCTTGGTCCAGCCCAGCCAGCCCCCGCGCTCCAGGCGGAGCTCGGCGGAGACCCGCCCGGGATGGATATCCTCCCCGCCCAGGCTCTCGGCATAGCGGTTGAACCGGGCGGCGGCGGCCTCGAACCCGTCCGCGTCGCCTCGGACCCAGGCGTTGCGGAGGGTCTGGAGGTCGCCGAGGGCGTTGAGCAGCGACGGATCCTGGAAGTTCATGGCCAGCATGGGGCCGGGGCTCAGCCAGGTCTGCTCGCCGTCGTGCCCCATGCGGGGGAACACCGGGAAGGGGCTGGACCGAAGCCGGTTGGTCCAGGTGAACATGGCCCGGGCCAGGGCCAGGGCGGCCTGGTCCTCGCGAGGCCAGTCCGAGAGGTTGGCCAGGGCCGCATCCTCGGCCTGTTCGAGGCGGCGGAGCAGGCTGGGCAGGTCCAGGCGGTCGGTCACCCGGTAGATATCGAGGTAGGTGTGGTTCCCCTTGCCGAGGCCGGTGCGCTCGGCCACCACCGGATCCTCGATGGCGAAGTCCGGGCTGGGCCGGGCGAACGCGAAGGCCTGGAGCAGGTCCATGTAGTCCCAGAGGTTGGACTGGAGCCGGGCCACCTCGCGGTCCACCGGCGACCAGTGGTCCGGCTCGATCTGCTGCACCCGGCCGGTGAGTTCGGCCAGGGTGTGGAACCCGCCCTGGAGGTCGGCCATGCTGTAGCGGTTGCGGGAATGCGCCTCCAGGCCCAGAGCCTGGACCACTTCGGGATGCTCGACCAGGAAGACCTTGTCGTTCCAGGTGGTCTCGGGGGCGAACATCAGCCGGGCGAGCCAGGTCACGGCGGCCTGGGTTTCGGACCGGCGCGATCCGTACTGGAAGGTCTGCCGACCCGAATACTGGAGCAGCTTGAGCCGGGCGAAGGTGTCGAGGGGCATGGGCCGTCCCGCGTGCATCACCGCCATGCGGCGGAAGGCCGGGGAGGCGTCGGCGTCGAGCCCCACCACGTCTTCGAGGACGGGGATCGCGTCGTCCAGGGATTGGACGGTTCCGTCCAGAGGTTGGACCGATCCGTCCAGGGGTTGGACGGTTTCGTCCAGACCTTGGACGGCCTCGGGCGGATAGGCGGGCGGGGCCGGGGCGTAGGTCGGCGGGGCCGGGTC
>PXDE01000407.1 GCA_003566475.1 PVC group bacterium
CCTGGTCGAACTTCTGCCGGAGGTCCGGATTCCAGTCCACCGGGGGACGAGGGGGCAGGGGGGCCGGGATGAACGCCCGGACCGTCTCCCCGTGGGAGGCGGTCACCTCGTAGCGTCCCTGAAGCTTCCGTTTCACCGTGTCTCCTGCTTTGATCGAACGCGATCTTTATTTTATGATAATACGGCATCCTAAAATAAAATACAGCGTTATTTGACGTCCGCAAGGACAGGCTGGTTGCGGGCAATGGTCCGCAATCCACTTTCCTGCAATCACTTGTCCATACGCCTGCGGGTGGTGGCCACGATACTGGCGATGTCAGGTCGCGAACGGGAAGGGCCTGTCCCTATCAGAAAGGGTCTGTCCCTAGTTGTCCAGGCCTTGGAGGATCCCGTCCGCGTCCGGCCTTGGGTACCTGTAGCCGCCGGCGCCAGCCGGTGGATGCCTGCGGGGTAGACCCAGAGACCGGTCGCCTAGGTTTGGGCAGGTTCGAGAACGCGTAGCTGGTAAGGGGCCAAGTCAACCTTGTCCCGCACCATGGCATCGGAGGTCAGGTCGCGGAACTCGCCTCGGATGGCGGTGGTGGCGGGTTGGTGGTGGTCGTTGTAGATCACCCAGCAGCCGCGTTCGGGGAAGGTCTCGAGGTGCGGGTGCGGGGCGATGGGGTTGCGGTCGTCGAGGCCGGCCACGTCCATGAGGACCGGCAGCACCACCTCCCAGGCGGGACGGTCGAGCAGGGCGCCGACAAAGGCGGTCCGGCCCTTCCCGTGGCGATGGGCCACGATGGCGGCGGTGTGGTCGCCGGTCCAGCCCTCCCAGGTCGCCAGCACCTCGCCACCGAGCGGCTCAAGGGTCGCGCCGTGCGTGGCCGCCTCGACCACCTGGTCGCCCAGCCGCAGGCGCGGCGCGTGGCCGGGGCGGATGCCCAGCAGGTCGCGCACGGTGCAGCCGAACACGTCGGTCAGCCGGTAGGGCATGGGCTCGCAGGTCCGGCGGCCGGCATGATTGAGAAACCCCAGGGCATGACCCCCGATGAGGACGCCACCCTGTTCCACGTACCGCCGCAGGATCTCGGCCTGGCCCTCCCGGATGAGCAACTTGTTCCAGCAGAACACGGCCCGGTGCCGGCTCAGATCGTGGTCGAGGGAGACGAAGGTTGGTCGGTGACCGCGCCGGGCGAACTGGTGGTGGATCTCGAACAGCTCGCGCGGGTAGTCGTTGGCCAGCTTGCGCCGTCCGCCCATCACCGGCCACATCTCGGTGAAAATGAGGTCGTCGGAATCAAACAGGATGGCCACCTCGGCCTCGCGCGGGCGGTCGAGCACGGGCCGGAGGCGGGCGATGACGCGCTTCGCCTCGGCGCAGGCCTCGATGGTGGCGGTGGGGCGGCCGAACTCGTCGCGGATGCCCGGGCCTCCGAACTGCTCGCTCCCCGAGGGCGAGGCCTGCTCCCGGAACATGCTCGCGAAGGACGCGCCACTGAGGGCGTGCTTGACCAGGGCGCTGGTGAGCCAGCCCCGGGCGGGCCCGGCCTCGGACTCCGTGCTGTACTCGCCGTCCTGGGCGTTCATCTCCAGCACCGCCCAGGGCTTGCCGCGTCCGGCCGCGTGATAGAGGTCGCCCACCGCGGTCAGCACCTCGGCCCGGCGCTGGTAGTTGTCGATGCCCACCACATCGAGGAACTCGTGGAGCTTCCAGATGTCGACCTGCTCGCCGTACCACGCGATGTTGTGGGTGATGAACTGGCCGGGGCAGAGCGGACGCAGGATGGCGGCCTGCCGGGCCAGGAACTCCATCCAGAGCTGCTGGCCGAAGTCGCGGACCTCCTTCTGATAGGCGGGATTCAGGCCGGTGGGGGCGTCGGTGGCGATCTCGATCTCCGACCAGTCCTGGACCTCGCCCGACCAGAACACCAGGCCCCAGGCCCGATTGAGGGCGTCCACGGTGCCGTAGCGGTTCCGGAGCCATTCCCGGAACCGGGCCTGCCGCCAGGGGCTGGTGGACACGAAATGGGTATGGGCGCCGATCTCGTTGTCGAGCTGCCAGCCGGCCGCGCCCGGGTTGCGCCCGAAGTGCTCGCCCATGGCCCGGGTGATGGCGTCGGAGAAGTGCACGGCGGCCGGGCTGGCGGGGTCGAAGTTCCGCCGGCTGCCGGTGGCGTAGGGCTGCCCGTCCGGCGACCATTCCCGGGTCTCGGGGTAGTTCACCGACAGCCAGGGCGGGGGGGCCTCGGTGGGGGTGCAGAGGATGGACCGGATGCCATGCTTCGCGGCCAGGGCCACCGCCTCGTCGAGCCAGCCGAACTCGAACGCACCCTCGCGCGGCTCCAGCCGACACCAGGCGAACTCCGCCATGCGGACCCGGGTGATGCCCGCCCGGGCCATCAGCGCGAAATCCTCGTTCCACCGCTCCTGCGGCCAATGTTCCGGGTAATAGGCGATGCCGATGTCCATACGTAGGCTCCTGGGGTGGAATTTGGCCCTACGGTAGGCGAACCCCGCCTGCGGCGTAAAGCCCGGCTGGGCGTGGCTCTGAAGCCTAACCCATCCCAGGTAGGGGAACCGCGAACGGACCTAGCGCGGCTCCCCGCCGCACCCCATTGGACCACAGAGGTCGCCGAGGGTACGGAGGTCCGCGGAGGGGGGGGAAGAGGAAGGGAACCGCTCTCCTACGCCAAGGACGTCCTGCGCAGGCGACCCCGAAAGACACCCAGTTGGAGAGGACGCCATCGTAGCTCCCACTTCCAAGTGGGAGTCAGCACGGGCTTGGGGCGCTGTGACCACGGAAGACGCCCAGTCGGAA
>PXDE01000171.1 GCA_003566475.1 PVC group bacterium
CCGACCTTCTGCGGTTCCGAGGCTCCCCGTGCCCCCCATCCGAGCCGCGAGAATCGATAGCGATAGCGATAGCGAACGGCGGCCGGAACGCACGACCGACTTCGACGTTCGATGTTGGACGTTCGATGTTCGATGTTCCCCGAACCCCGTGTCTCTACCCTCATCCGGCTGAGCCCAACGGCTCAGTGGCCCCAACTGACCACCGAACCCTGAACCCTCACGCTTCGGCGCGGCCTCCCTGCCTGCCCGATTGTCGTAAGGCGTTCCATCGGGTACCGTGCGCGGATGGATCCGCATCGCGCGAGGACGGGCCGGCCCCATGTGGCCCTGAACGGACTGTTCGCGGCGGTATGGCTGCTGCTGGTGGCGGGGGCGGCGGTGATGGTGCGGCAGGCGGGGCCGGTGGTGGCGGAATCGCTGCGGGCGTCGGCCGAACCGCCCCCGGATCGGATCGTGACCTCGCCCCTGCGGGTCGGGGCCGAACCGATGGCGCCCGTCCTGCATACGGGGTCGGAGGCCGCGCCGGAAGCCCCGGCGTCCCCCGGAGATCCCATGGTGGACTGGCAGTCGCGGGATCACCTCCGCCGGGCCGCGGCGGCCCTGGTGCAGGCGGGCCGGATCGAGGACGCCCTGGTGCTGCTCCATGGCCGGCAGGAGGGCGCGGACCTGGGGCGGCGGCTGGGGGCGGCGGTGGGGGCCCGGGCGCGGCAGGAACTGGACGCCGCGTTCGCCAGGGAGTGGCCGGAGATCCGGTCCGCGGTGACCTCCTCCCCCCGGTCCGCCTGGCCGGCCTGGTTCGCGGAAGCTCCCGAGGCGGCGGCGGCCCGCCTGGAGGCGGCGCTCGCCCGCCCGCCCGGGACCCTCCGTCCGGAGGAGGCGGTCCGGGCCCTGCCCGACGGCCTGCGCCTGGGCCTGATCGTGAATCTGGATCACCGGCTGAGCACGCGCCCGGACATGGCCGAACCGCTCCGCCGCCTCTATGTCGAGAGCCTGGCCGCCGACCGGACCCTGGTGGCGCGGCTCCTCGACGGCCGGGCCGGTTCCGCCCCGGTCCGTCACCAGGACCATCTGACCCACTTCGGGGACGCGGTGACCCGGCTGGCCGCCGCCGCCGTTCTGGAGGGCCAGGCGGAGGATGCCCGGCGGCTGATGGGCGCCGGAGGGGGCGAGCTGACGGCCTGGGCCCGCGCCTGGCTTCCCGGTCCGCCCCCCGCCTTCCCCTCCGAGGCGGAGTCGTTCGCGGTCCTGGGGGCGTGGTGGGGCCGGATCGCCCCCCCGGCGCGGGCGGGCTGGCATCGGGAGGTCGCGGCGGCCCTGGCCGAGGCGGAGGCGGGGGCGCTGGCCCCGGCGCTGGCGGCCCGCCATCCGTGGCTGGGGCCGGCCCCGGACGATCCCTCCCCGGAGGCGGTGGCGCGGCTGGTGCGGAGCCATCCGGGGTGGCGGGCGGCCCTGAACCGGCTGGAGTATCCGGGAGCGGCCGAGGGCATGGGCGGGGTGCTGGCCCTGCTCCGGGCGCAGCCGCAGGAGGCGGCGGTGCGGGCGATCCTCCAGGACGCGCTGGCCGTCGAGCGCCGGCACCTGACCGGGGGGCGCGTGGACTGGCGGCGGCTGGTGGGGCGGCTCGACGTGCGGGCGGACAGCCTGCCCCCCGAGGTGGCGCGGCTGGCGGCGGGGGCCGGCCGCCGCGACGGCGGCGGGCGGCGCTGGGACGACATCCCCTCGCGCGAACTGGTGGACGCCGTGGCCGCCCTGGCCCGCGAACCCGGCATTGCCGATTCGGCGATCTATCATATTCTGAGCAACGCCATGGCCGCCAACCGCGCCCTGGACCGATAAGGAGCCCCCCCATGCCTGTCCCTGCGGAGCCCGTGAAGCTGACCCTCTCCGGCGAGGGCATCGAGGACATGACCATGGCCCTGAAGCCGGGCGAGTACGCGGTGGGGCGCAACCGCGCCTGCTACATCCGCTTCCCGGAGGAGTACCGGCTGATCTCCCCCCGCCACGCCCTGATCCGGGTGGGGGAGGAGGGCGCGGCCGAGGTCGAGGACCTTGACTCGGAGGGCGGGACCATGGTCAACGGCCGCATCATCCGCCGCCAGCGGCTCGAGGACCAGGATCTGATCAGCCTGGGCGATGTGATGATCCGGGTGCATCTGCCCCAGGCCGAGCCCCAGGCCGAGGCCCCGCAGCTCCGGGTGGCCAGCCACCTGTCCGAGGAGCGGGCCCGCGACCTGGCCGAGCGGCTGGACCGGGTGCAGGAGGGCACGGCCCAGGTGATGGCCGAGGTGCAGAAGCGCATCTATGGCCAGGACCGGATCGTGCGGGCGGTGTGGGCCACCCTGCTCGCCCGCGGCCACTGCCTGATGGTGGGCGTGCCCGGGCTGGCCAAGACCTACCTGGTGAACACCCTGGCCGAGGGGCTGGGCATCCGCAGCAACCGGATCCAGTTCACCCCGGACCTCATGCCCACGGACATCCTGGGCAGCAACGTTCTGCAGGTGAGCGACGACGGGCGCAAGCACATGGAGTTCGTGCAGGGGCCGATCTTCACCCAGCTCCTGCTGGCCGACGAGATCAACCGCACGCCCCCCAAGACCCAGGCCGCGCTGCTCGAGGCCATGCAGGAGCGGCAGGTGACGGTGGCCAACCGGTCCTTCAACCTGCCCGCCCCGTTCTGTGTGATCGCCACTCAGAACCCGATCGAGCAGGAGGGCACCTATCCGCTGCCCGAGGCCCAGCAGGACCGGTTCATGCTGTGTCTGCATCTGGGGTATCCGGAGCGGAGCAAGGAGGTGGAGATCCTGCTGCGCACCACGGAGGGGACCATCCCCGAGGTGGAGACGGTGCTGGACGGCGCGCAGATCCTGAACTTTCAGAAGACGGTGGATGACATCGCCGTCTCGGAGGAGGCGGCGGTGCTCGCGGTGGATCTGGTGCGCAAGACGCGGCCCGGGGAGCCGGGGGCGGAGGCGAGGTTCGCGACCATGATCGACTGGGGGGCCGGCCCGCGGGCGGGGCAGTCGCTGCTCCGCATGGCCAAGGCCCTGGCCGCCATGGAGGGCCGCCCGGCCATCTCGCGGCTGGACGTCCTCGAGATGGCCCTGCCCGTGATGCGCCACCGGATCTCCTGCAACTACCGGGCCCGCACGGAAGGGTACTCCGAGGACCGCATCATCCGCGACCTCGTGGCCCCGTTCGAGGAGGGGTTGGCATGAAGCGGATTGGGGATTGGTGGTTTCGGACGGCCGCGTGCGTGATCGCGGTGGGTCTGGCCGGGCGGGGGATGGCCCAGGTCACCGACGCGCAGGTGGAGGCGCGGATCAAGGAGCTTCAGCAGGCGATCATCGGGCAGCAGCAGGCCAACGGGTCGTGGAACTACGGGGGGTATCCGGTGGGGGCAACCGCACTGGCCGTGCTGGCGCTGAAGTATTCGGAACTGCCCAACGACCACCCGGCGGTGCGGCGGGGGGTGGAGTTCATCCTCAACAATCGGGACGGCCGCGTGTACAGCGAGGGGCTGGTGCCTCCCGCGCTGGAGCTGGTGGATCCCAAGGCGCACCTCCCCCGGATCCGCGAGGCGGCGGAGTTCCTGGCCAAGGCCCAGCTCGACAACGGGGGGTGGACCTACACGACCCCGGGCGCCCGGGCCACCACCTTCGGCGGCGACAATTCGAACGCCCAGTTCGCGGTGCTCGGGCTGGCGGCGGCCGAACGCTGCGGCGTCCCCATCCCGGACCGGGTGCGGGAGCGGGGGGTGCGCTACTGGTACAACGGGCAGACCGAGGATGGCGGATGGAACTACACCCAGCGGGCCGCTACCCGGCCCTCCTACCTGGCCATGACGGCGGCCGGGCTGGCCAGCCTGCACCTGCTCGGGGAAGACCTGCTGAAGCCAGCGGCGGCCTGCGGCCAGTACACGGTGAACGAGCGCATGAACAAGGCCATGGCCCGGCTGGACGAGCTGGTGAAGCTGGGGGCGGACGGTCCCCGGGGGCATGGCCAATTCGAGTACACCCAGTACGCCATCGAGCGGGTGGGGATCTTCATGCATTTCAAGGAGATCGGGGGGGTGGACTGGTACCGCGAGGGCGTGCGGCTGTTTCTGGGCGGCGGCCGGGGGGGGCAGGTGCGACGGGTCGCCAACATCGCCAACCAGGCCTTCGAGCTGCTGTTCCTGGCCCGGGGCCACACCCCGATCGCCCTGGCCAAATGGGAATGGTCCGGCGAGTGGAACACCAACCGGATGGACATCCAGCGCTGGTCCGAGATCGCCTCCGAGGATCTGGAGCGTCCGCTGGACTGGATCACCGGGCCCCTCGACCGCCCCGACGCATCCGCCGCCAAGGCCAGCCTGATCTTCCTCAGCGGCCGCAACATCTTTCGCGCGTCTCCGGAGGAGTGGCAGTTCCTGCGGGCCTTCCTGGAGGGGGGCGGAGTGGTGGTGGCCGAGGCCGCCTGCCAGGACCGGCTGTTCATGACCAGCCTGCAGCGCGAGCTGCTGACCCGTCTGTATCCGGGCCAGACCCTCACCTTCCAGCGGGTGGCCCCCGAGCACCCGGCCTGCTCGGCCAAGTATCCCATCGCGCCCGAGGCGGCCAGGGTCTGGGAGGTGCGCGGCGGATGCACCCGCAAGAACCTGGTCGTGCTCGAGGAGCCCATCGCCCCGTTCCTGGAGGGGCGGCCCCTTCCGCCCGCCGCCACCGAACGCGCCCGCCGGGTGGCCATCAACCTGGTTGCCTGGGCCCTGGGCTCGCGCCCCGCCCAGTTCAAGCTCGACACCCAGGCCCTGGAGTTCCGGGATCTCCCTCCGGTCGACCGCGATGCCTACCGCCCGTCCCGGGAGGCCTCGGGGCTGCGCCAGCCGCTGGGCCGGCTGCGCTGGCCGGGGAGCGAGGCGGTGTGCCCTCAGTTCTTCCCCCGCCTGGATGCCCTGCTCCAGGAGGTGGAGGACGGACCCTCTTTCGACGGCGAGGTGCTGGTGACCCCGGAGGGGAGCGCCCTGTTCGAGACGGCGGCCCTGTTCGTGGCCGGCGACCGGCCGCCGCGGCTCACCCGCGAGGCCATGCGCAACCTGCAGATGTACCTCCAGAGCGGGGGCGCCGTGCTGGCCACCGGCTGCGCCTGCGGCGACGCCTTCGCGGACGGGTTCCGGCAGATCATGCAGGCCCTGCTGCCCAATGACCGGTGGGAGGAGATCCCGGCCGACGACCCGATCTGGAAGGCCCCGTTTGACATCCGGGCCCGAAGGCCGGAGGCCACCCGGGCCTATCGGGAGCGGCATGGCGAGGACTGGGCGCCCCTGCACGGGATCCGGCGGGACGGGCGCTGGGTGGTGGTGCTGAGCCCGGTGGACCTGTGCTGCGGGTTCGAGGAGAATCCCGACCCCAGCACCCTGGCCTACCGCCGCGAGGACGCCTTCCCCCTGGTGGCCAACATTCTCCACCACTTCCTCGCCCCCTGATGCCGGCCCTGGCCGATCCCGCCCGGTTCGACCCCTCGGCCATCGCCGCCCTGGGCCGGCTGGACCTCAAGGCCAAGATCATCGCCGACGGGCTGCTGCAGGGCATCCATCCCAGCCGGAAGAAGGGCTTCAGCTCGGAGTTCGCGGACTTCAAGGCCTACACCCCGGGCGACGATCTCCGGCACCTCGACTGGAAGGTCTACGCCCGCAGCGAGCGGCTGTTCGTGAAGCAGGCCGAGTCCGAGACCAACATCGAGGTCGCGCTGCTGCTCGACGCCTCGCCCTCCATGGCCTGGCGGTGGCAGGCCACCGTGAGCAAGCTCGAGTACGCGGTGAATCTGCTGGCCACCCTGGCCTACCTGCACCTGCGGCAGCAGGACCAGGTGGGGCTCCTGGTCCACGACGCCCGCGAGCTGCACGCGCTCCCCCCGCGCAGCCGCCGCCGCCATCTCGACGAGATCTTCGCCACCCTGGGGAAGATCGAGCCGGCCGGAACCGAGACGGTGAGCCATCTCGCCCGGGGCGTCGACACCCTGATCCGGCGCAAGGGCCACGTGGTGCTGTGCAGCGATCTGCTCGAGGACGAGGAGGCGTCCGGGGCCGCGCTGAAACTGCTGGGGGCCCGGGAGGACGAGGTGATCCTGTTCCACCTGCTCGACGAGGCCGAGGTGACCCTGCCCTTCGACCGGGCCACCCACCTGCGCGACAGCGAGACCGGCGAGCTGATGCCCGTGGACATCGCCGCCCTGCGCAAGGACCACGCGGAGACGGTGGCCGGCCTCCGCGAGCACTGGGCGGGGGTCTGCCGGGGCCTGGGCATCCACTACATTCCGCTGACCACCGCCACCAACTACGTCGAGGCCCTGCGGCTGCTGCTCGACGTGCGGGCGGTCTGAGCGCGGATCAGCCGACCCGGAACAGGGCGCCCAGGCGGCGGCCGAGGAGGAGGCTGGCCCCGAGGATGGTCACCGCGAGGAAGGCCATGGCCCAGACCCCGAGGGCGGAGGCGATGTACTGGCCGGTGCCGATGAGCTGGAACAGCTCGTAGATGGTCTTGGTGATGGGATAGTAGTCGGAGCGCTGGGCGAGCATGAGGCTGTCCGACACCTCGAGCATGCTGAAGGCGAAGGCGAGCAGGGCCCCGGCCAGCAGGTTGGCCATGATGAGGGGCACCGTGACCTTGCGCAGCACCCGCAGGGGCGGCGCCCCGAGGTTGGCCGCCGCCTCCTCCAGGGAGGCCGAGGTCTGCTGCAAGCCCGCCGCCGCCGAGCGCACCACGTACGGGAGCCGCCGCACCGCGTAGGCCACGACCAGGAACAGGGTCGGGTTGGTCCGCACGTCGAACAGGGCCATCCAGAAGGGGCTCTCCTTGACCCAGTCCAGATAGCTGAGCCGGGTGCTGAGGGCCAGGAACCCGAAGGCCATGACCAGCCCGGGCACGGCCAGGGGCAGCATGGCCAGGCCGTCGAGCAGATGGCGGCCGGGCAGCGTGGACCGCACCACCACCCAGGCCACGGCCAGGCCCAGCACGAGGTTCACCGCCACCGCGAGCAGGGAGAAGACCAGGCTGTTGCGGATACTCGACACGGTCATGCTGTGCCCCAGCGCCTCGGCGAAGTTGCCGCCGGTGAAGGCCTGCGGAACCACGCTCTGGTACCAGCTTCCCGGCTCGGAGAACGCGGTGAGCACCACGCCGATATGGGGGAGCAGGGCCACGGCGGAGACGGCCATGAACGGCAGGGCGGCGAGGAGCCCGGCCCCCGGCCCCAGGGGGCGCTGGGTGGCGGCGGTGGCGGCCCGGCTGGTCATGGCGTGGCCGCCCCGGCCGAACAGGCCCTTGCCGACCAGATAGAGGAGCACGCTGGAGGTGAGCACCACCAGCACCAGGGCGTAGG
This sequence comes from PVC group bacterium, assembly GCA_003566475.1. GTDB lineage: Bacteria > Verrucomicrobiota > Kiritimatiellia > SS1-B-03-39 > PXDE01 > PXDE01. The sequence continues at coordinate 7,357 of PXDE01000171.1, forward strand.
GGAAGGGGTTCTCGGCGATCTCCTTGAGGGCGTCGAAGATCTGGACCGAGGCGCAGCGGGTGTAGTTGAGGATAAGCGGGGTGCCCAGCTCGGTGAAGCTCCAGATGAACACGATGGTCCCGCCCGCGAACAGGCCGGGGGTGATGAGGGGCAGGGTGATCTTGCGGAAGCGCCGCCAGCCGGTGCAGCCGAGGTTGGCGGCGGCCTCCTCCATGGCCGGGTCCACGTTGGCGAGGGCGGCGGCGAGGTTGAGGTAGAGGATGGGATAGAGCCCGAGGGCCTGGAGCAGGACCACGCCGAAGAACCGGCCCCGGCCCAGCCAGTCCACCGGACCCAGGCCGAAGGCCGCGTTGACCGCGCCGTAGGGGCCGAGCATCTGCTGCAGGCCGATCGCCCCCACGAACGGGGGGAGGATCATGGGCACCAGCACCAGGGCCCCCAGCAGCTTCTGGCCCCGGAACGCGTAGCGATTGCCGATCCAGGCCAGGGGCAGGGCGAGGCAGGTGGCCAGGAAGGTGGTGCTCACCGCGATGCGGAAGCTGTTGAACAGGCCTTCGGCGTAGATGGGATTCCGGAAGACGCCGATGAGATAGCGGAAGGTGAACTCCCCCTGCCCGAACCCGCCCCGCACCACGATCCCCAGCGGGACCAGGAACAGCACCACGAAGACCGCGAAGGTGCCGAGGTACAGGGCCCAGGCGGCGGGGGAATGACGGGCTCTCATCAGAGCCCTGGCCGGAATGGAGGGCGCTTCGTCATGGCAAAGACTCTACCAGACCGGGCACGAGTTGTCGCACCCCCGATTCCGGACGGATTCGCTATTCCCGACCGCGCCTATCGGATAGGGTGGGTCCCTTCATCACCTCAGACCATGGAGAATCCGATGCCTCCTCCCATCCGAGAGACCATCACCTCGCACGAGCGCGTGCGGCTCGCCCTGGCCCACCAGGAGGCGGACCGGGTGCCCCGGGCCGAGTCATTCTGGCCCGAGACCGTTCCCGGCTGGCATGGCCAGGGCATGCCGGCGGGCGTCAACCTGCACGACCGGTTCGGCTACGACATGCGGGGCGGCGGGTGGCCGGACTACAAGGCCCGGCCGGGCTTTCTGGAGACCGTCGAGGAGACCGACGAGTGGATCACCCGGCTCGACGGCAACAGGGCCACCATGCGCTACTGGAAGCACCGCAGCGGGACGCCGGAGCACGTGGCCTTCGCGGTGGCCACCGCCGACGACTGGCTCCCCTTCCGCACGCTGCTCCAGGAGACCCCGGTGGCCCAGCGGACCAACCTCGCCTCGACCGTGCAGGCCATGTATCTGGCCCGGTCGCGGCAGGAGTTCTTCTGGTTCACGGGCATGGAGGCGTTCGAGATCGTCAAGGAGCTGCTGGGCCACGAGAACATCTGCCTGGCCGCCTTCGACGACCCCGCCTGGCTGCGCGAGGTGTTCGACACCGAAACGGACATGGTGATCCGCATCCTCGACCACTACGAGGCCAACGGCATCGAGTTCGACGGCGGCTGGATCTACGGCGACATCGCCTTCAACCATGGCCCCTTCATCTCCCCCGCCCACTACCGCGACATCGTCAAGCCCGGCCATGCCCGGATCGTGAACTGGTTCAAGGACCGCGGAAAGCCGGTCATCTACCATACCGACGGCGACTTCCGCCCCCTCATCCCCGACTTCCTCGACCTCGGCATCGACTGCTTCCAGCCCCTGGAGGCCAAGGCGAACATGGATGTGCGCGAGCTCAAGCCGGAGATCGGCGACCGGGTGACCTTCATGGGCAACATCGACATCATGGTGCTCATCACCAACGATCCGGAGCAGATCGAGGCCGAGGTGGCGGCCAAGATCCCGATGGCCAGGAAGGGCGGCGGCTACATCTACCACAGCGACCACTCCATCCCGCCGGGGGTCACCTGGGAGAGCTACCAGCACCTGATGCGGATGGTGGACCGGTACGGCCGTTTCGACTGACCCGGCGTCCTCGAGCCCATTGACGCGACGTACTTCATCCAGTAAATTGTACGTCATGGCGACCAAGCTGACCTTGCGCATGGAGGAACGGCTGATCCGGCGGGCCAAACGGGAGGCCTCGCGCCGAGGCAAATCCCTGTCCCGCATGGTGGCCGAGTATTTCGACGCCGTCACAGGCGTCGCGCCGCCTCGGACCCCGGACCCTCCGGTCACAGCGGCCCTCCGGGGCCTTCTCAAGGGAAAGGCGGTTTCGGAGGAGGACTACCGGCGACACCTGGTCCGGAAACACCGGTGAGGGTTCTCCTCGACACCAACGTCGTGCTGGATCTCCTTCTGGACCGGCGCCCGTTCGCCGAGGACGCGGCGGCCATTTTCGGGATGGTCGAACGTGGAGACATCACCGGGCTGCTGTGCGCGACCACTGTCACCACGGTGGACTACCTGTTGACCACGTCGCTTCCTGCCGATCAGGTCCGGCCCGCGATCCGAAGCCTGCTGGCCCTCTTCGAGGTGGCGGCGGTGGGTCGAGGTGTTCTCCAGGCCGCGGCGGATTCGAGGATGGCGGACTTCGAGGACGCCGTCCTCGCCATGTCCGCACAAGGGGCCGGGGCGGATCGGATCGTGACCCGGAACACCCAGGACTTCAGGGGTGCCCCCGTGCCCGCGATCTCCCCGAAGGAGTTCCTGGCCGCCTGCGTGCCCGAAGACCGAGGCGACGCATCCGGCGGACCGCCTTGACGCCGGCAACGCGAACGGGCCATGGTCGCCCGATGTCATCCTGGTTCCACGACCTCGTCGCCCACGCCCCTGTCCTCCTGGACGGCGCGTGGGGCACGCAGCTTCAGGCCCGGGGGCTGGAGGCCGGGGCCTCGCCGGACGCCCTGAACCTCGACCGGCCGGAGGTCGTCGTCTCGGTGGGCCGCGACTATGTGGAGGCCGGCAGCGGGATCATCCTCACCAACACCTTCGGGGCCAACCGGCGGATCCTGGAGCGCCACGGCCTGGCCGACCGGGTGGATGCCATCAACCGTGCGGGCGTCCGGGCGGGCCGGGAGGCGGCGGACGGGCGGGCGCGGGTGTTCGGGTCGGTCGGCCCCTCCGGCGCGATGCTGATGATGGGCGACGTGGAGCCGGCCGACCTGGAGAGCGTCTTCGCCGAGCAGGTGTCGGCCCTGGCCGACGGCGGGGTGGACGCCCTGGTGGTCGAGACCCTGGCCGACCTCGAGGAGGCCCGGATCGCGGTGGCCGCCGCCGTGGCCACCGGACTGCCGGTGGTGGCCTGCATGGCCTTTGATAGCGGACCGGATCGCGACCGCACGATGATGGGGGTGAGCGTCGCCGAGGCCGCGGCCGCCTTCGCCGACCTTGGCGCGTCCGCCGTGGGGGCCAACTGCGGGCAGGATGTCGCCGGGTATATCCGCCTGGCCGAATCCTTCCGGACGGCCACTCCGCTTCCGCTCTGGCTGAAGCCCAATGCGGGCCAGCCTTCGTCTCTGGAAGGAAAGACGGTCTACGCCCAGACGCCCGAGGCGTTCGCGGAGGGCCTGGCCCGCCTGGCCGACCTCGGCGTCGCGTTCCTGGGCGGCTGCTGCGGCACCTCGCCCGAGTTCATCCGGGCGGCGCGGGAGCGGCTGGGCATCTAGGGCTCGGCCGGGAGCGGCGGGCCGATCGGCTCGGGCATCCAGTCGTACAGGGGCAGCCGGCGGCCGTCGGAAAGGATCAGTCCTTCCCGGCTCTGGATGACCCCGTCCGACGTCGGATCCGGACGGACGGACAGCCCCACGACGCCAAGTTCCTGCACCGTCCGGACCTCCCCCGGGTCGGCCACCCCGTTCCCGTTGGCGTCCCGCCAGGCGGAAAGTCCGGTCAGCTCGCCTCCGGTCAGCCATCCATCGCGGTTGTCGTCCAGCGCGGCCAGGGGCTGGAACCCATGCTCGAACAGGATCCACCAGGTCGAGGTCCCGAACAGGTCGCGGCCACTGCGGACCTGGCCCGTCCGGCCGGGATCCCAGACCAGGAACCACTCCCGCTCCTGCTCGGCCGTGCCTGGCCGAAGGGCTTCCGGCACGAAATCGATCCTGCGCGGCGCGGCGTAGGCGCGGTACTGGGCGAGCAGGCTGGCCTGGCCCAGCCGGATCAGGCCATCGCCAGGATCCAGGGCATGGGCCCTGGCCAGCGCCTCCGCCGCCGCGGCGGCGTGGCGGAGTCTCTGGTGCTGATTCAGGGATTCCGGCCGCCAGCCCTCGCGTTCCACCGCCTCCAGTTCCGCCCGGATGTCGTCCCGAAACCTGGCATGTCTGGGGGTCACCTCGTCCTCTCCGCTTCGAGCCTGAACGCGCCGGATCGCCTCGGCCCGCCTGGCCTGGCGCAGGTGGGGTTCCCACTCCAGCATCCAGTTCGGCGCGACCGACGGCAGCGGGTCTTCCCGCAAGACAGGCGCCAGACGCACCCCGCTCGCGAAGACCAGATAGTGGATGCGGCCCAGGGTGTACCAGGCCTGCGCGTCCTCCGGATGATCCTCCAGATGGGCCCGCACGTTCCGCATCAGCCGATCCGCCGGGACAAGAATTGGCCCCAGGAACAAGGCATGGGCTGGACCGCCAGCCAGACCGCCCACCAGGGACAGCGCCGCCAACGCGAGAGATCTCATGGCCCGTCTCCTCCTCCAGCAGCGTACGTCGCCCCGCCCGCCCGCGCCACCCACATCCGAATTCGTCCACCTCGGTTCCGACGGTTATGCTGATCCGGCACCAGCCTAACCCGGCCCTTCAGGCCGGATACGCTTCTCGCCCTACGAACCCAGCCCGCTGGGCTGGGCTAAGGAAACGCGACCCTTCGGGCCGCCGCGGCCTCGAACATGTCGGTCTCCAGTGCTGTATCCCCCCGTGTCCGGGGTGCCAACCTTCTTCCGCGCCGTCGGCCTGGATAACCGTGTGCGCGGCTTCCGCGGCACCGGCCTGAAGGGCCGGGTTTCCTTAGCCCAGGGCATCGCCCTCGTTGTTCTACACATCTTCTGGCTCCATCCGGGTGTTGGGGGGGGTGACGGCGCTCACGGGGCTTTCTGCGTCCTCTTCCGGGAGGTCGGCTTTCGGGCCCGGCGGGTGCGCGC
>PXDE01000288.1 GCA_003566475.1 PVC group bacterium
CAGGGTCACGGCGGCGGCGGCGGCCACGATCCCCAGCAGGCCGGAGAACACGAAATAGTCCCAGATCCGGGCGAGGACGGTGATCATTTCCGGTACCTCGCGGTTTCGGCCAGGTAGTGGGTGAAGGCGTGGTAGACCACATTGATCCCGATCTGGAACCCGCCTCGGGCCATGTGCGGGGGCAGACCGGAGTGGCCGGTGCGCCAGGTGTCCTTGACATCGCCCCGGGGGTAGAACACGGCCCACCGGTTGCCGCGCCGGATGCCCAGGGCCCGGCGCCCGCCGTGATGCCAGAGCGGCGGCGCGCCGTTGGGGAAGCGATAGGGGATCTGGAAGATGGGGTCGTCGTCGGCGATCACCCGCAGCGGTTCACCGGGGAACACCTGGCCCATGAAGCTGCGGAAGGCGCGGTCCCAGGCCGGGCTGCCCGCGTCGGCGAAGAGCATGCCGCCCCCTTCGAGGTATTCCCGGAGGATCTCCCGGTCCCGGGCCGAGGTGCTGATGCTGCCCCCGTAGCCGGTCATGTAGACGAACGGCGGGGCATACCCCTTGGGATACCGGCGGAGCCGGGCCATGGGGTGGCTCTCGGTCTGGCGGGCCACGTTGAACCCGGTGAGGCGGCGGAACTCGTCGAGGAAGTTCAGGTCGGACCGGTCGAAGTCGTCCATGCCGTCATTCCAGCCCTGGCCCCGGTACTCGAGGCGGATGAACCGGACGAGGTGGTCCTCCATGCCGTCGGGCCAGCCGCCTTCGGTGCCCCCGCCCTCGCCCATGGCCCCGGGCCGGGCGTTGGGGTCGGCCTCGTAGGTGACCCGGCTCATCATGTCCACCTGGACCAGCACCTCCGAGTCGTCGAGATCGGGCTGGTAGAAGGAGATGGGGGAGTCCTCGCGGAGGATGTACTTGCGGGGCTCGATCTCCTGGGGCTGCACGAAGGCGACCATGGCCACGGTGGGGGTGCCGCTGCCCTTGGGCACCCGGTAGGGGGTGACGCAGCCGAAGAGGGCGAGCAGGAGCGGGCCGAACACGGCGGCGGCGTGGAGGGTGACGCTGCTCAGCCAGCTCCGGCGGTACTGGGGGTCCCGGCCCTCGCTGCGGATGCTCTCGAGAATGCGGTCGCCGGGGGCCTGCGCCTCCGCCCATTCCCACCCATAGACCTCCATGGTCCGGCGCCGCCAGGCGAAGACATGGAGGAACACCAGGACGGGAAGGACGACGACATAGGGCCAGACCGCGATCCACCGCAGCTCGGCGAGCCGGACGGCGTCGAGCTTCACTCGCTCGACCAGCTCGATGCCCATGGACATCCACTCCCCGGTGATCCGGAACACCAGCCAGACCCCGAACAGGGCCATGGCGTAGTAGAGCGCGTAGGCCTTGCGGAGCAGGCTGAGGGCGAACGGACGGCGGATGAATCCGAGCAGCCCGGCCAGGATCATGATCCCGCCGCCGATGCCGAAGGTCCAGGCGGCGAACCGGAAGATCAGGTCGGCCTGGCCGAGGCGGAAAGCGGGGAGGATGCTAGGCCAGGTGGCGAGCAGGGCCTCGTAATGGTCGGGCAGGCGGAGGGCCAGCGCGATGGCGAAGGCCCCCAGAACTGGGATGGGGGCCGACAGCATCGAGGGGAGAAGCTGCCGGTGAAACCAGGCCACGCCCCGCCGGGGCGGGGGAGGCAGAGGCCGTGGGGGCGGGCGGGCAGGCATGGCGGGGCGGGCCGGGCTCCGGGTGGGGTCAGCGCAGGCTGGGTGGCAGGTCGGAGTCGGGCAGGTCCGGGATGTCGGCGGGGTCGGCGACTTCCTCGAGCTGTCGGATCACGTCGGTGTCGCGCCGTTCCTCGTAGAGGGCCTCCTCGTCGAGCGGCCCGCGCCGGGTGGCGGCGGGGGCGGCCTCGGGGGCCTCCTCGCCCGGGGCCGCCGCGTCGGCGGGGGCGTCATCCTCGGTGGTGGCCTCGCCGGCGGCGGCGGCGATGCGGGCGGCCCGCTCGGCCTCCTGCTCCGCGAGCAGCGCCTCCTGGCGGGCCCGGGCCCCCTCGGGGTCGATCCAGGTGTCGCGGATGAAGGCGAAGGAAGTGAGGCCCACGAGCACGAGGTGCGCGGCCACCGCGATGGTGACGTACCGGGCCATGGGGGTGCGGGAGAAGCCCTGGAGGAGGGCGTCCGGGGAGAGCTTCTGAAGACGTTCGTTGAGGTCGGACATGATGGGGCTCCGGTTCAGGTCAGTACTCGGCGCGTTCGCCGACGGCGGCCACGATGCCGCCGGCGGCGGTGATGGCGCCGAGCACGGGTTCGAAAATGTCTTTGGCGATGCCGGCGTCGCAGCGGAAGCGGACCAGCCGCTGGGCATCGTCGGTGGCCCCGGCCAGCAGCTCCTCGACCATGCTTTCCAAGGCGTCGAGGTCGGCGACCTGGTCGTCGTTGACCCAGAACACCCCCTCCTCGTCGATGGACACCGACACGGGGGTGCTCTCGACCTCGTCGAGATCGGGGGAGGTGGGCGGGGTGAGCCGGATGCTGGCCTCGCGGGCGAAGCTGGAGGTGATCATGAAGAAGATGATGAGCAGAAAGGCGATGTCGCCCATGCTGGCCACGGGGACACGGATGACCTTGCGGCGGCGGCGGCGGCGGGATCTCACTGGTCATCCTCCCGGACGATGCCGGGCTGGGCTCCGGCGTCCACGATGGCGGTGAGCACCTCGAAATAGCGCTGGTAGCGGACCCCGCCCTGGGCCTCCAGCTCGACCACCTTCTCCCCTTCCCCGCGGGAGGGGAAATCGGCCTCGCGCAGCCGCTGCCGGAGCTC
>PXDE01000489.1 GCA_003566475.1 PVC group bacterium
AAGGATCTGGGCCTGGAGGTCCGTCTCGAGGATGAGCGGGGTGAGGCCCCCCACCGTGCTCAGGGTGGTGAGGAACACGGCCCGGAACCGACGGCAGGCGGCGGCGGGCAGGGCCTCGGCCACGTCGAGCCCCTGGCCGAGATGGGCGTTGTAGGACTCGATGAGCACGATGGCGTCGTTGACCACCCCCCCGGTCAGCGCGACCACCCCGAACAGGCTCATCATGGACAGCTCGATCCCCAGCAGCACATGTCCGATCACCGCGCCCACGATGCCGAAGGGCACGGTCACCATGATGACAAACGGCTGCACGTAGGACCGGAAGATGGCCACGAGGATGACGAACACCCCCACCAGGGCCACCGGGAACCCGATGCGCAGCGACCCGAAGGCCTCGGCCGCGTCCCGCATCTCGCCGCCGAACTCGATGCGCACGCCGGGATGGGCCCGCCGGACCTCGTCGAAGTGGTGGCGCTCGAGGTCATCGGTCACCGCCGCCGCCGTGGTGATCTCGGGATCGACGTCGGCGGTCACCCGGACCACGCGCAGGCCGTCGAGGCGGTGGATGGCGGCGAGCCCGGGGCCGGACTCGAACCGGGCCACCGCCCGCAGGGGGATCTCGCGGCCGTCGGGGGTGCGGACGCGCAGGCGGTCGAGATCGGCGAGGTGGCGGCGCTCGCCCTCGGCCGCCCGCACCATCACCCGCACCTCGTCGCGCCCGCGCTGGATGCGCACGGCCTCGATCCCGTACACGGCGGCCCGCACCTGCTGGCCGATGTCCTCCACGGTGACGCCCAGGGTCGCCGCCTCCGGACGGAGCCGGAACTGGACCTCGTGCAGGCCCGCCCGGTAGTCGTCCTCGATCTCCACCACGCCCGGATAGGTGGCCAGCCGGTCGCGCAGGTCGCGGGCGGCCCGCTGCAGCGCGCCCATGTCGTGCCCACGCACCCGGATCTCGATGGGCTTGCCCGGCGGGCCGGCGGCCAGGCCCTCGACCCGCGACGAGACCGCGCCCGGGACCTCGCCGATCTCGCGGGTCCACAGGGCCCGCACCGCCTCCGAGTCCAGCTCGCGGTCGGCCCCTTCGACCAGGATCACCTGCACCGAGCCGAGGTGGTGGCCGGGCGGGCTGTAGGGGTCGTTGAGGTTGCGCCCGGCCAGCCGCACGATCTTGCGCACCGCCGGCTCGCCGCGACGGGTGGGCACGGTGTCGTTGAGAGTGAAGGCGGCGGCCTCGATGCGGTCGAGGGCGGCGTCGGTGACGTCGATGGGCGTGCCTTCGGGGAACTCGACGATGGCGGTGAGGATGAAGCTGTCGAAGGTGGGGAAGAGCTGGACCGGAATGTGCCTCCCGCCCACCAGGCCGGCCACGACCATGAGCAGCCCGGCCGCGCCGCACAGGAGCAGGTAGCGTCCGCGCAGGGCGGCTCCGAGGAAGCGGCGGTAGGGGCCCTCGATGAACCGCCCCAGCGCCCGCCCGGTGGCCCTATGGAAGCGGCGCACGAGGTGCCGGGGCTCGGACGGGGCCGACGGGGCGGCGCGGTGGTGCCCCGCCCCGAGGTGGGCGGGCAGGAGGAGCAGGCATTCGATCAGCGACACCCCCAGGCAGGCCATCACCACCACGGGCAGGATGGAGATGAACCGGCCCATGATGCCTCCGATGAACATGAGGGGGAGGAAGGCGATCATGGTGGTGGTGACCGCCCCCAGCACGGGCAGGGCCACCTCGGCCACCCCGTCCACGGCGGCGGCGAAGGTCCGGGCCCCGGGCTTGCTCTGGTGGTGGTGGATGGATTCGCCGACCACGATGGCGTCGTCCACGATGATGCCCAGCACCAGGATGAACCCGAACAGGGAGACCATGTTGATGGACCCGCCGACGGCCCAGAGGATGACCATGGCCCCGGCCATGGAGATGGGCAGTCCCATGCCCGCCCAGAAGCTCAGGCGGAGGTCGAGGAACAGCCAGAGCAGGAAGAGCACCAGCACCAGCCCGATGATCCCGTTGCGGACGAGCAGGTCGATGCGGGCCTGGAGGAGGTCGGTGGTGTCGAACACCACTTCCGCCCGCAGCCCGTCGGGCAGGCCGGCCCGGTGGGCGTCGAGGACCCGGAGGACGGCCTCCGAGATTCGGATGGCGTCCTGCCTGCCCACCCGCTGGACATAGAGCAGGGCGGCGGGCACGCCGTCGGCCCGGGTGCGCAGGGCGTCCTCGGTGAACCCGTCCACCACCTCGGCGAGGTCGCCCAGCTTCAGGATCTCCCCGCCGGGCCGGGCCCGCACGGGGATGTCGGCGAACTCCTCGCCCCGGTGGCGCCGCCCCAGGGTGCGCAGCCGGATCTCCTCCTCGGGGCCCCGGAGCAGCCCGCCGGGAATGTCCTGGTTGTGGCGGCGGATGGCCTCGGCCACGTCGTCGAGCCCGATCCGGTGGGTGCGCAGCCGGGCCTCGGACACCCCCACCGTGATCTCGGGATCGCGCACCCCCACGATCTCCACCACGGTGATGGCCGGAACCTCGAGCAGCTCGGTGCGGAACCGTTCCGCCCACGCCCGCATCCGGGCCTCCCCCATCTCCCCGGACAGGGCCAGGATGGCCGCCGTGTCCTCGATGAGCAGCTCGGTGACCATGGGGTTCTCCGCCCCGGCCGGGAAGGTGCCGATCCCGTCCACCTGGGACCGCACCCGGTCGAGCACCCGCTGGGTCGAGGCCCCCTCCTCCACCGTCACCACCACCGTGCCGATGTTCTCCCGGGCCTGCGACTGGATCTCCTTCACCCCCTGCTCGCCCTGGACGGCGTCCTCGATCTTGCGGAGGATCCCCTCCTCGATCTCGGCCGGATCGGCCCCGGGGTAGGGCACGGTGACCACCACCCGGTCCAGCGACATCTCCGGGGCCAGTTCCCGCCGCATCTGGACCAGGCTGATCGCCCCCACCAGGAACATCAGGAAGATCATGATGTTGGCAAAGACAACGTTCGAGGCGAACGCGGAGAGGAGGGCCCGCATGGGTCAGTCCCCGGCCTCCCGGACCCGCGCCCCCTCCAGCGGGGCGGAGAGCCGGGTGACGATGACCCGGTCGCCGGGGCGGAGGCCGCCGGTGACATAGGCGGTGTCGCCCTCGGCCCGGGCGACCTCCACCGGCACCGTGCGCAGGCGGCCGTCCACGTCCAGGCGGACCTGGCCGTCGAACGTGATGGCCGACCGGGGCAGGACCACCGCTTCGCGAAGGGCGCGGCCGGGGATCTCGACCTCGCAGAACATGCCGGCGGTGAGGGGGAAGGGGTGCTCGGGCGAGCGCAGGGCGTCCCCGCCCACGCGGACGGCCAGGGTGGCGGTGCGGGTGGTGGCGTCGAAGGCGACCACGCGGTCGAGCCGCCCGGTCCAGGCGAGGTCGCCCGCGCCCTCGGTCCAGGTGAGGCGGACGGGGAGGGGGGGCAGGGGGTCGAACCAGCCGGGGACGGAATCCTCGTCGGGGGCGAAGGGGATCCACTGGCGGAGGTCGGCCGCGTCCACGGCGGCCCGGATTTCGAGCTCGCGGTCGTCGGCGAGGGCGGCCACCCGGCGGCCGGGCTGAAGGGACAGGCCGGGGTGGAGGTCAGCGAAGGTCAGGCGGCCGGCGAAGGGGGCGCGGAGCACGGTGCGGTCGAGCCGGAGGCGGGCGGTGTCCCGGCGGGCTTCGGCGGCGGCCCGGGCGGCCCGGGCCTCCTCGCGGCGGGTGGGGATCAGGGCCAGCTCCTGGTCGAGCAGGGCGAGCTGGGCGGCGGCCTGGACGTAGGCCTGCTCGGCCGCGTCCACCCCGGAGGCCGCTCCGGCCCCGCGTTCGAACAGATCGCGCACCCGGCCGAACTCGGTCCGGGCGAGATCGCGGGCCCGGACCACAAGCTTCCTGCGCTCGCGTTCGGCCGCCTCGCGGGTGTCGAGCTGGGCGAGCCGGGCCCGGGCCTGGGCCACCGCCGCCTCGGCCTCGGCCACCGCCGCCTCGTAGTCGCGGGGATCGATCCGGGCCAGGACTTCGTCCTCGCGCACGCGGTCGCCGGCCTGGAGGGCGCGGGCCATCTCCACCACGGTGCCCCCGACCTCGGCGGCCAGGTCCACCACCCGTAGCGGCCGGGCCTCGCCATAGGCGACGATCCGCGTCTCCACCGGCTCCAGGCGGGCCTCGACCACCCGAACGGTGAGGACCGGCTCCTCGGGTGGCCGGGTTTCCGGCCTCCGGGCGGTGGCGATGAGGATCGCGGTGATCCCCGCCGACCCGGCCAGGATGGCCGCCCCGCAGCCGATCCGGGCCCGCCGACGTACCCGGGCGGCCCGGTCGGGCGATGATCCGGCCTTCGGGGATGGCGCGGCCGACGGAGATGAGGAAGCATCCATGGTCCGTTCCTGCGGGCGAAAGGTTGGCCCGCACCCATACCACGCCTTTCGCCGCCGTGCACGCTCATCCGATACGTATCGGCGGGCGGGGGTCGGGGTTCAGGGGTCATTGACGGCCGCTGAACCGATGGGCTCAGCCGGATAAGGGGTGAGACACGGGGCGCGATGCGGGATACGGGATACGCGATACGGGATCCGACTTCGCTCAGAAGCTTCGTCGGACAAGTTGCGGGATGCGGGCACTTGCATCCTCCGGCTCGTCTGACGAGTCCGATGGGTCCGATGCGTCCGAGACCGGTACCTTCCCGGGCACTGAAGGCACCGCCGCCAGGCGGCGCCCCGTGGCCCGGGCTTCCAGCCCGGAGCCGAGCGAGGGCTGGTCCCGGCCCGTCCATGAACAGCGCTTTCGCCGACCATGGTCGTTCCGGGATCGTGTCTCGCTCGGGCACGGGGGCAGGTGCCCCCGTGCCACGCCGGGGACATCCTGCTGGCAAACAGGAACTCGTGGGACATGATCGCGATCGGTCTCGGACTTCACGGCAGCAGAGTGCCGTGGCTACACCGGGCCGCTTCGAGATCCTGGACGAGCCGGCGGATCTCCCCGGCATCCAGCACGCCGGCCATCCGATGCAGCACCTCCCGCTCGCGGCCGTCCCGGTCACGCGGTTCGGTTTGCGCCAGGTAGCCCTGCTCCTCCAGCCAGACCGCCAGCTCCTCGGCCTTCTTCCTCTGAAACCGGCTGACCTCGCCGTCCTCAAGGATCCTCATCAGCGCCCTGGCCTCCCCACCCACGTCTTCCGCGCGCTGGCTCACCTCGTCGATGAAGGTACCGGAAACGGCCCCGGAGGCCTCCAGCGCGTTTCGGTCCACGGGGCGGCCCCGTCCCTCGGCCCAGACCTCGGTCCAGCATCTCGCGATTCGGCAGCGGCCCAGAATCCGGTCGCGAAGGGCGGGCTCGGGCACGGCGTGGTCGGCGGCCTCGCTCTCCAGAAGTGTCTCGGCCTGCCCGAGCGTGCAGACCCGCCACCCCTCCATCAGCGCGTGGAGCAGCGTCAGCTCGTCGCGAAGCAAATGGAACAGGTGGATCTCCCCCGCGTCGGCGAAGCCGTGGATCGACGGGACGCCCAGGCGCTCGGCATAGGCCTCCGGCGTATGGCCTCCGGGCTTCGGGACCGGCGTCGGCCGGTCCACGGCATAGGTGTCGGGGCGGGGACCGGCCTCCCCGAACCGCACCTGGGCCAGATCGATGTGGCGTGGGCGCGCGCCCACCGCCTCCTCCCAGCGCACCACGTCCGCAGGCAGCGCGGACAGGTAGAAGATCTGCCGCCCGTCCCGCTCGGCGGCGTCCTTGACGCTGAGCGCGATGCTCCGGAACCTTTCCGGGTCGGCGGTGGTCAGCGCCTCGTCCAGGAAGATGGGCAGGGCGAGGCCGCTCTGTTCGTGGACCCCCGTCCAGGCGAGCCGAAGCGCCATCAGGAGCTGCATCCGCGTGCCGGTGGACAGCGTCTCCGGTGCGTGCACAAGGTTCTGCCCGGTGTCACGGGCGCGGATGTCGCCGTCGCTCCCCACCTCCAGATCGAACCGATGGTGCGTGTACCGCCGGAACCGCTCCCGGGCCTCGGTCAGGATCGCGGGCTCGTGCTCGGCCTGATGCTCCTCGGCGACCCCATCGAGCAGGAAGGATCCCGCCGCCTCTGTCAGCGCCTCGTCGAACGCGTCGCGCAGGGAATCCAGCGCCCGGTCACAGGCCATCCGGGCTCTCTCCAGCGCCCCGTCCCTGCCGGCCTGGTCAAGCCGGTTCTGAAGGGCGGCCCGCTCATCCCGGAGGCCTTCCGCCCGGTCGGCGGATTGTCGCAGATCGTCCATGAGCCCGCGCAGCCCGGCCTCGTCCTCCCCTTCCACGAGGGCCACCAGCTCCGGGTCGTCCCCGATGCCGGTCCGACGCTCCCGCTCCAGGAGATCCGCCTCATCCCGGTCCCGACGCGCCTGGCTGTACTCGTCGAACGCGGCGCACCGCTCGTCCACGCCCTTGCGATCCCCCGCCTCGAGGCCGCACGCGCGGTAGACCGCCGCGATCTGGTTCTCCACCTCCTCGCGTTCGGTGGCCAGCCGGTTCCGGGCTCGTTCCCCCTCCGCGATGGAGTTCCGTGCCGCCTCGTCATCCCGCGCGCGCCGGTCCAGCCCCTGGAGCCGGGAGGCGAGAGCGGCGACATCGGCCGGATCCTCCTCCGCCCATGCTCCGAATCGGGCCAGAACGTCCGCGACCCCCCGGCACGCCCGGTTCAGATCCTTCTCCGCCTGATGAAGTTTGCGCTCCTCCTGAGCCCGCCGGATCCTGGCCTGATCAAGGGCGTGCGCGAGGTTCAGGAACCGGGCCGTGCCTTCGGCGGTCACCATCGGGTCGAATCCAACCTCGCGAGCCAGATCGGCGACCCGCTCCTCGATCTGTGCGCACTCGGACTTGAAACGCCGGACCTCCTGCTTACGGATCGCGTTCTCCCGGGCCTTCGCCTCCTGAACTCGGAGTCCGGCCAGTTCCGTTTCGAGCTCCTGAAGCCGCCGCGCCACCGCCTCGGGCGTCCAGGCCTCCGGCTGGGCGAGCGGAGACTCCGCCGCCCTTCTCCGGATCTCCGAGCGCCCGTCCCGGGCGTTCAGGGTCCGCCAAAGCAGCCAGCCCATGGCCGCCGCCGCACCGGCCATGGGCACCACAGCCCACCCGGCGTCGGCCCTCCACGCCGCGATGGCGCCGATCAGCGCAAGGACCAGTCCGGCCACGGCGGCGCCGCGTAGCGGTCGCACGGGGTCCGAACCGCCCGAGCGGAGCCACCGCCGGAGCTCGCCGATCAGCGTCTCGGTTTGCGGTACAAGGCCCTCCTCCGGTGGCGGGGTGTTCTCGCGGCCCTCCAGGTCCTGCAGCCGCCTCCTGGTCAGACTCAGCTCCTCCGCGACCCGGACGGCGCGGTCCACCGTGTCGGGAGCGATGGACAGGGTTCCGTCGCCGACGGGTCGAAGGGTGCCGAGGGCCTCCGCTTCCGCCGCGCGGGCCTCCTCCAGCTCGGCCCGCACGTGCTCGATCCGGCTTCGCGCCTGTCGCGCCTCATCCAGGCGCTGACGTTGCGTTTCCAGCTCCTCGGCCGACGGAGGCCCTCCGGCCAGTCCCGTGGCGTCCTTCAGGGACTGCGCCTCCGCGATGCTGTCCTCCGCGGCCCGGTGCTCCTCCTCGATCTTCCGCCGCCGGGCATCCAGCTCATCCAGCCGCGAAGCCTCCTTCCCATCCAGCCGCTCCATCCCTTCCGGGAAGCCCTCCAGGCGGGCCTGGGCGGCCAGGCGTGCCCGTCGGGCCTCCAGGCATTCAAGCGAGCGCTCCACCCGGGCCCGTCGGGCCGCGTCGCCCGTCGCCCGGGCGATCGCCTCCTTCAGCTCATCCAGGCGTCCCCGCTCGTCGTCCAGCGCCTCGTACGCCCGGGTGACCCCCATCAGCTCCCGCTCGGCCTCCCGGAACGCCTTCTCCTCCGCCCTCCCGTGCCGCGGCCGGATCGTGGGCAGCACGCTCTCGCGGACACCTTCCAGATCGTAGCCGCCCTGGAGCGCGTTGCGCAGAAGCCTCCCGATCTCCTCCTCGGTCCCGCCCGCCGCGAGAAGGTCGTCCATGGCCAGCCAGTAGCCGTGCAGGAAGTTGCCCCGGGGCAGAGGCGGGCGGTCCTCGGGACGCCCGTCCTTCCGCCACGCGACGTGGGATCCCGAGCGGGTCACCGTCCACACGCCATCCTTGGCGACGAACTCCGCCTCCAGGGTCAGGGCGCCCCCGTCGGGATCGGGGGCCTCGTCGATCAGATGCCGGAGCGCCCGCACCAGGCTGCTCTTGCCCGAGGCGTTGGGGCCGGTGACCACATGGACGCCCTCGCCGAGACCCTCGAGGGTGAACCCGTCCGAGATGCCGGGCAGCGTGACGATCCTGAGCCGGGAGAGCCTCATTCCCGCTCCCGGTCCTGAGTCCGCAGGCCGTCCAGAAGCGCCAGGCCCGCCTCGGTCAGGCGGGCCGCGACCTCCTCGTCGGTCAGCGTCAGATCCCCCAGCGGCCTCCAGACCGGGTCGGCGGCGACCTGGGCCAGTTCGCGCCGGGCGTTCTCGATCAGATCCCGTCGTTCCGGATCGTCCTCGGGGCGGGCGAGGCACCTCAGCCTCCGGGCCAGAAGGCCGGGCGGATCGGTCCGTTCGGCCATCGTGGCCAGGTCGATCTCCGGGGCCAGTCCGTAGCGGAACGTCTCGACGAAGTAGGCGATCCGGCCGTTGCCGACGTGCAGATCGTCCGTCGCCTCCGCATCCAGAAGCGCTTCCACTCCGCTCCGGAGATCCGTGCGGCCGGTAAGGCGGACCCGCAGGCCCGCCGCCTCCGGGGGATGCGCGCGCGCCGAGAGATCGCGGTCGAGCGCCTCCAGGGCCTCCAGCAGGCGGCTTCGGGCGTCCTCCGGTTCCGCGATCCCGGTCAGGTCCACGGGCAGGGCGTCCCAATGCAGGGGCGCGAGGGGGAGGTGCTCGAAGGACGTGATGGCCCCGCCCCCGATCCCGATCCGCCAGGGTCCGCGCGGCCCCGGCTCGCCCGGGTCCAGGCCGGTGGCGGCGCCGAGGTAGCCCGACGGGCGTTCGGCGGTGAGCGGGCCCGGCACGTGGATATGGCCGAGCAGCCACCCGTCCAGCCCCGCCCCCTCCAGTTCCCGCGAGCGCACCGGCGCGTACCGGCTGCCCGTCACGTCGAGGTCGCAATGGAGCAGGCCGAAGTTCAGCCCCGGTCCCCGTTCCAGCCGAGGTCCCGCCAGCGGGCTGGTTCTGACAGCATCGGCCTCGAACGACCATCCGTGGACGGTGGCTCGGCTTCCGTCGGCCTCCAGCGTCACCGATTCCCACTTCCCGCCGCGTCCGAGAAGCTCGAAACCCGCCACCTGGTCCGCCAGTCGGGGCAGCACGTGGACATCGTGATTCCCCGCCACCCCCAATACTCGGATGCCGGCCTCGCTCAGGCGACGGATGCCGGCGGCCAGCTCCCGGTAGGCCTCGAAGAAGTCGGTCGCCCCCTCCACCACGTCGCCGGCCAACAGCACCGCGTGGACCTCATCCGCGACGGCCGCCTCCACGATCCGCCTCCAGGCCCCGGCCGGGCCGAGATCCCCGGCCCGCCCGGACAGGAAATCCGGAAGCCGGCTGGGGTTCCGGCCCAGATGCAGATCTCCTACCGCCATCAGTCGCATCGGCGTCGTCTCTCCGGTCGCGCCGCCCCGGCGCGGGGCGGGGTGCGGCATCCCTTGTCCCGCATCGCGGCCCGGATGTCCAGAACCGGCGCGCGCTCCCGCCCTGCGCACCCCCGGAGGGTATCCCTTGGCTCGGCGGCCAGGGGACAGGCCCTTCGCGCCACCCCAACCGGTCGGAAACCTGTCCGACCGGACACGGATCTGACCGGATGGACCTCCTCGCCCTTCACCCAGAAGATGGGTAGGCCCCTTTTATTCGCCTGGAAACACGCAGGTTATGCGTTCGATCAAAGCACGGCTCCCCGGTCTCCACCCGTCCAGGGGTCTGTCCCTCGTTCTCGCTTGGACTACAGAGGATCTCCGTTAGAACCCGTTTCCGGCCCCCGAAATCCGGGCTAAGCACCACCACGGGCCTTCGTCCAGGCGTAACCTTCTGCCCGTAAGCCCGTTATCCAGGTCCGTCCCGGCTTGGCCCGGCTTGGCCGCAAAGGGGGTTGCGGAAGACGGGATGGTATAGCATATTCACATCAGCGACCAGTGTGGCCGGTCTCAAACCGACCCGGGCTTGTCCCCTGGCCGCTCCTTTTTTTGTGTGGCGACGATCCATTCGAGCGTATCCAGCATCGACTCCCCGCTCCGGTGGACCAGCGGTTCGACCAGGGTGATCCCGCCCTCATCGCCGGGGCGGAGCGGAAGTCCGGCCTTGGCCTCCTCCTTCTTCCTGGCGCTGAATGCGCAGAGATCGCAGAGCTGGAGCACCAGACTGGATCGGGAATCGATGAAGAACCCCTTCTCGATGATCTGACCCAGACGGAGCGCCCCCTCCACGCCGCGAAGCAGGCAGATGGCCTTCTCCACGTCGCCGATGATTTCGCGATTCTCGTCCGCAATGAAGATGCCAAGCGGCGCTCCCGGAAGGGAAGCCAGGTAGTCGTCCACGACCCGAGCGACGAGCGGGAACGCGACCACATGGGGATTGATCAGGACGCCAGGGCCGAACGATTGCCGGATCCACTGCTGGAACCGTCGTTTGTCGATGGCCCTGTACACGAGCCGCAGGCCATGCCGCGCGGCCACCTTCAGGCAGGCGTCGCGGAACGCGAGACGATGGCCCACTGGGAACTTCCGGAAGTATCCGCTCCCGTTTCTAAGGGCAGCGCCATGAATCTCAAACGTCGAAGGGCGAGGGCCAGGGAAATGCCGGTCGACCTCCGACTCCAGATCCCGTTCCACAGACATCCAGGCTTCCTCGGGGACGATGAGAGCCGCCAGGACAAAGACGGGCTGGCCGGAATTGCCCAGATCGGTGCCCGTTTGGCCCGATTCGTCGAAATAGATCAGGTGCATGTCCAGGATCCTAAGCGCCCGCCACCAAGGACATCGAGCGGAGGTTGCTAGAGGCTGCTAGAGGTTCGAGGGCGACCATTGGTCAGACGCTACCTGAACGAATCGGTGGACGCGAGGCTCCTTCCTGCCGTTCTGACGCATGTGATTCTTCCCCTGTGTCGGCCAAAGTCGCATGCGCCTTGGACTGTGGGAGGATGACTCCTGTGTTCGTCGTGCGGATTCAGGCCGCCAGGTTGGGGGTTGTGGTGGGAGAGGCCACTGCCTAGAATCCCTTCCATCTGTGCTGCCGCGATCTGACCCGGGAGTCCTGCCATGAACGCTTCGTCCACGCCGTCCGTCCCCGAAGGGATCTTCACCTGGAAGCCGGTGTTCCGGGCCATGGCCGAGCGCCTGCTGGAGTACCGGGACCAGCAGGATGTGCTCCTGGGGTGGCTCCGGGAGATGAAGGAGGCCGGAATGGAGGTGATCCGGCTGGTGGACAAGGACGGAAGCACCCCGCTGAACGAGATTGATCCGTTCACCTTCCTCGCGAACATCAACCGGGGGCTGAAGTGGGAGAAGCGGATAGAGATCGCCCGAGAGTTGATGGCGCGCCTAGGCATCGCTGACACTCCACCGCCTTCGGATTTCTTCGGGATCCCGGTGGTGGACCACCGGAAAGCATGGTTCTTTTCGTTCGAGGCAGACCGCAACCCGGAGGACGTGACCGTACTTTGGGCCATTGCTGAGCAGGCGCTGAGGAAGGATCCACAGGATCTGGATCCCGACCTCTACCAGCGATGCCTGGACATACGCGGAGTCGGGATGGCGTACCTCACCATGGCTCTGTTCTGGATCCGGCCCGACCGGTATCTCGCCTTGGACAGCGTCAACACGGACTACCTGGCCGAACAGGGGGTTCCCGAGCGGGTTCTGGCGGCGAGGGATCTGGACGGCTATCGGAAGGCGTTGGCGGAGGTCCATCAGAGGGTCGGGGAGGACCATGCCATGATCTCCCTGGCTGCCTATTACCGTCCCGCTCCGATGGAGCTTTCCGACGAGGAACTGGACGGCCGGTTCGAGGGGTTCATGGCGGAGTGGGCCAAGGTCAATGGATGCAGTCCCGAGGAGCTCGCCCGAACCCTGGCCAGCCTGAAGGAACCCGATCCGAACGCCGAGATCGGAAACCGGCTCACCACCTTTCCCGCCCTGGCCGAGCGCCTTCGCAGCCCCAACCTTACGGCCGAACAGCTCGGGACGGAAATCAAACGGGTGTGGGCCCTGGGCGGGCAGTATGACTCCATGAAGTGGGGCCAGTTCCTCAAGGCCCCGGAGGCTCTCGATGACATCCGGAACCTTCTCGATGACGCTGCGGGAATCCCCTTGGGCGCCCGGATCGAGCGGTTCGTCCTCGATGCGGCGGCGCACGTTCTGCGCCTCGCATTCGCTGCGCTGGCTGGCGAGATGGCGGGGGAAGCGGACCGTGGCCCGTCCGCCG
>PXDE01000389.1 GCA_003566475.1 PVC group bacterium
CGGGATGCGGGATACGGGATGCGGGATGCGGGATGCGGGATACGGGATCGGCGGCTGGGGAAGGCCGCAGGCGGTTGAGGGCCGATCCACGCAAGGCGTCCTCCCACCCGGTTTCGGTGCGCCGAACGGGTGCGGGTCTGGTTGAATCGGGATGTGGCATGCGGAATCCTGGGGCTCGGAACACGACGGAACGAATCTACCCCTTGAGCCCACGATGTGAAAGGGTCGAAATGCGGCCAGAATGAGCGTCTTTGCGAACACATCGCGTCTCTCGGCACTCGTGGTTTCGGCCGAGCAGATCAGGATTGATTCCGCCGTGCATCGAGGCAGAATCGGTTCGTACCCTTGACGGCATCCTCACCGCCCATGCAGGCAGCCCATGACCACTTCGCCGAACCCCGCCGAGCACAGCACCCAGCAGGAGACACCATGCGCATCCGAACCCTGGCGGCCGCGATGACCGCGGCCTTCGCCTTCCACGCCGCATCCGCTGCCGACTACCATGTCAGCAGTTCCCTGGGCGACGACACCGAACCCTGACCGCCCCCGAGACCGTCCTCCCGGCCGACCAGGCCGTATCACTCATCACCCCGTGCGACATCGCCTTGGCGTGACCGGAACCAGGCATGCGGCACGGCGAGGGCCGGCGGAGGCCGTGGACCAGATCCGGGCCTGGCGGGAGTCGCCCGGCCTGCGGGTGCTGGGGGATATCGAGGAGACGCTTCCGAGCCTGGAGCGCCTGGCCAAGGAAGGTAAGGTTCGGGTCGGCCAGGTTCATGACGCCCGCATCGCCGCCTGCTGCCTGGCCCACGGCGTGGACGAGATCTGGACGACGGATCGTGACTTCAGCCGGTTTGCCGGTCTGAGGACACGCAACCCGCTGGTCGGAGGCGTCTAAGATCGCCCTCTATCCCGGATCACGGTCTCTCCGGGGTCAGCCAAAGCGGCGTCGCCGGGGTCGCGGCGGCACCAGCGGGGCGTGGGGACCATGGCACGTGCCGCAGGCCAGGCGCCGTCCGGGGGGGCGTGCCGCCGCAGTCCATGTGGTGGCCCGTCGGCCACCGTTCTGGACTGCGGTGGCATGGGACAACCCAGGACCAGAGTTCACCTCGAAACGTCCCGGCCCATCAGGCCGCATCGCCTCCTCACCCCGCGCGACACCGCCTTGGCTCGCCCTCGACCAGACGTCTGGCCCCGCACCAGATCCGTGCTCCGCCCGACGTTCGACGTTCTGCGGTTCCGAGGCTCCCCGTGCCCCCCATCCGAACCGCGAGAATCGATAGCGATAGCGATAGCGAACGGCGACAGGCCAGACATCGCCCAATCCCCAATCCCCAGTCCCCGCCACGCCAAGGCGTGGCCCGTCTCACCCCTCATCCGGCTGAACCCATCCGTTCAGCGGCCTGCACTGATCACTGAACCCTAGACACTGCCTTTTCCGCGCTGTGGCGAAGGCGCGCGTCTTGACCCCGCTCCGGGGCCGCCGTAGCCTTCCCTGATGTCCGAGGGATCCGCAGCCCGCCACCTCCCCTACACGTGGGACGACTACCGGTCGTGGGACGACGACCGGCGGTGGGAGATCATCGGCGGCGAGGCCTACGCCATGTCGCCCGCGCCGACCACGCGGCATCAGAAGATCCACACGGAACTTGTCCGTCAGATGGCGAACCACTTCGCGGCGCATCCTTGCCAGACCTTCTCCGCCCCCACCGACGTCAAGCTTTCGGACCGGGATGTCGTGCAGCCCGATATCCTCGTGGTCTGTGATCCCAAACAGATCCGGCCCACCCACATCGAGGGACCGCCCGCGCTGGTGATCGAGATCCTCTCCCCCTCGACGGGCCAGCGCGACCGGGTGGTGAAGATGGATCTCTACGCCCGGGCCGGCGTACGCGAGGTGTGGCTGGTGACCCCGTTCCCCCAGTCGGTGGAGGTGTTCGTGCTCGACGGCGCGACCTACCGCCGGGCGGCCGCCTATGACCAGACCGGATCGCTGGCCAGTCCGACCTTCGAGGGGCTGACCATCGACCTCGTCCCGGTCTTCGACTTCCCGCTCGAGCCCGGCGAGGAGCCGCCGGTGGCCATGGAGCCTCCGGGTCGATACCGCGCCGCCGCCCCTCCATGATCCCCCTCCCCGCCCCCCGCTTCGATCTGGCCCGGGAACCCACGTGGGCGCTTCGGCTGGGGCTGGGGTTCTTCTCACTCCTGTCCCTGGGGTTTCTCGGTATGACGGCCATCCTGGTGAGCACGTTCTTCTACGAGCCCAAGCCTCGTCCCCGCCCGATCCCCGATGATCTGGATCCCGGGGTGGCGGAGGTCATGCGAAGGGCGGAGGAGAGGATCCGGGAGGTGGTTCCTCCCCGGCAGCACGCCCCGGCCAGGGACCGACTCCGGTGGATCACGTCCGTCGGCCCGCTCGGGGTGGCCATGATCCCGGTCACCGTCCTGCCCATCGCCCGCGAGCTGCGGCGGCGGAAGCGGGAGGAGGAGCGCGCAGCCGTAGCCGAAGCCGCCTAGGCTTTGGCCGCCCTCGGACCTCGCGCGTTCCCGCCATCATCCAAATCCTCGGCGGATTCGGCTACGTGGCGGTCGGGAGCGAGAACGTCGGGCGAAGGGGCGCGAACCCGTAGCTACCGACGCCCCTGTCGCGGCGTGGCGTCTGCGCGAAGCCGGAAGGGGCTGCCCACGCTCAGCGCTCCGGCCGCTCCACCTGGGTCCGGAGTTCCTCGGGCAGTTGATCCCACAGCGAGGGGTGCGCCTCGACCAGGCGGGCGATGTCGGCCA
>PXDE01000083.1 GCA_003566475.1 PVC group bacterium
CTGGCAAGAGGAAGGTCCGACCATGGCTTCTCTTCCGCCCGGGCAGGCCCGTTCCATGCGCGGTCCGTCCCGCGGGGCGGGAACAGCGGACTACTGGGCCCGTGCCCATTCGGTCGTATGCTCTTAGGGACCAGCGGCTTACCCGCGGAACTGCGGGAGTGTGTCTCAGAGCAGTGCAGGCCGCTGAGCCGCGCCGCTTCTCGACGCGGCCCAGCCGCAATGGGGGTAAGTCGGCGGCGCCGAAGTGGGTTGTGGGATGAGCGATGAAGGATGTGCAAGTACCTCGCTGTCTGTGACAGCGAGGGCGCATGCGAGGCGCCTGGCTGGAGGAAGGGCAGGACAATGGCTCCTCTTCCTCCCAAGCAGGCTCGCTCCATGCTCGGTCCGCTGTCACAGACAGCGGACTACTGGGTCCTCCCCGTCAGCCGTCCGGCAATGCCTTGCGGCGGAGATCCTCGATGCGGCGGAGGAAGCTGCGCATGATGAGGTCGTAGATGCGGTCGCCGAGAAGCAGGTCCTCGCAGCCCGCGTCGATGCTGGGGTTGTCGTTGACCTCGATCACGCAGGGCTTTCCGTCGAGCTCCTTCACGTCCACCCCGTAGAGGCCGAGGCCGATGAGCCGGGTGGCCCGGACGGCGGTGCGGAGGATGGCGGGCGGGACCTCCTCCAGGGGCACGCAGTCCACGTTCCCCTCCTCCTTCCTTCCGGAGGTGTGGTGGCGGACGATCTGCCAGTGGCGGCGGGCCATGTAGTACCGGCAGGCGTAGATGGCCTCGCCGTCGAGCACCCCGATCCGCCAGTCGAACGGGGTGGGTACGAATGCCTGGGCCACCACGAGGTCGGAATCGTCGAGCAGACGGCGGCCCTCACGGCAGAGTTCCTCGGCGCTTCCGACCTTGACCACGCCCTTGGAGAACGCGCTGTCGGGCACCTTGAGCACGCAGGGGAGGCCGAGGGTGGATTCGACATCCTTCAGGTTGTCCTTGGACACCACCAGGGTCTTGGGCGTGCGCACGTCGTGCCGCTGCAGAAGTTCGGCCAGAAACACCTTGTTGGCGCAGCGGATGATGGACATGGGGTCGTCGATGACCGGGATCCCCAGAACCTCGGCCCGCCGGGCGAACCGGAAGGTGGGATCGGGAACCGAGGTGGTGGCCCGGATGAACAGCGCGTCGTACCGGGGCAGCCGCGCGTAGTCCTCGCGGGTGATGATCTCCGCGCTGATCCCCAGGTTCTCCGCCGCCTTCACGAACTTCTTCAGGCCCCGCTCGTTGGTGGGCGGATGCGCCTCCCTGGGATTGACGAGAATGGCCAGATCGTAGGCCGTCGGTTTTGGCTGCCGGGGCTTCCGGCGGCCCCTGGCCAGAAAGTCCCGGGTGACCTCCTGCAGGAAGTTGCGGTCCTCGTCCGGCACCTCCTTGAGGGCCACCGGCCCCAGGCGGCGGATGGTCCATTTGCCCTCCTTGCGGCCGAAGGTGACTCGGAGGATGGGGGCTTGGAAGGTGTTGAACAGATGGAGGGCCAGCCGCTCGTACCGCCTGGCCTGGGCGCGTCCGAAATAGACGTGGAGGGTGAACTCATCCGAGACCAGGGGGTGGAGGCTGGTCTGGATCAGGTGGTCGAGGGTATCCGAGGCCACCGGGCCCAGGCCGGGCGAGGAGAAGTCGCGCAGGGTGGTGACGTCGGGCATGGGCCGGTGCCCGCGGGCCGCCGCCACCAGCGACACGTAGTAGCCGATGGACTGGTACTGATACAGACGGCAGAGATTGAGCACCCGGGTGGTCCCCCCGCCCGGGCTGAACGCGGGGTCGGTGAGGTACGTCTTGGCGGCCACCACCGCCACGTCGGGCACGTGGAGGTTCCAGGCCGAGGGGTCTTCAACCACGAGAAGGATGCGGGCCATGGCGAGGCGGGCCTCCGGGGTCGCGGGCGGGTTCGAGCACGAGCAGGTTCGAGTCGTAGGTGGTGATGCCCAGCAGCACCGCGTTGATCACGCGGTCCACCTTGACCTCGTACAGGAGGGAGGTGCCGTGGGGATGGTGCTGCCAGGGGTCGGCCACGGTCACCAGTCGGCGTCCCCGGTCGTAGCCGCAGAGCACCACGAAATGGCCCGAGGGCGTGCCCCGGAGGTCGTCGTCGGTGTTGGTCTCCTGGATCTCCCGGGGCGCCCGGTAGAGGAAGGTCGAGCTGAGGCCGGTGAGGATCGGGGTGCCCCGGTTGAGGAAACGCCGGATGAGGCTGCGGGTGAGATCCTGGAGCTTCACCCGGCCGCCGAGGTCCAGATAGTCGAGGTAGGCCCGGGAGGTGAACTGGAGCTTGGGGTCGGGCTTCACCTCCATCTGGGCCCGGAGCCTGTCGGCCAGCGGCGGCCGGGGGCGCGGCTCGAACCAGGTGGGGTCGAACACCTCGAGGTTGAAGGTGAACAGGGTGGCCCGGTAGCCGCGCCGGAGGGCGTGGCAGCCCAGCAGCACGTTGAGCGTGCCGCCGCCCTCCACCATGGGGACCTCGCGGATCACCGTGTCGAGCGCGGTCCGCTCCCCGTAGAAGCGGTAGATGGAGTGCAGGCAGGTCGGCCCGCAGGTGATGTCATCCGGCTGGGGCAGGATCTGATAGGGCAAGACGACTTTCATCCCCGGGATTCCATGGCCGCGATCCTAGTCGGCGCGGCCCCGTCGCGCCATCCGAAACGCGTGGCCATGAAGGGGTCAGGCTGTAATCTTTGCAGTCCGGGGCCTGATGACCTCCGCAAGGGAGCCGAATACCGCCCGGACTGCAAAGATTACA
>PXDE01000406.1 GCA_003566475.1 PVC group bacterium
CGGAGGGGTGGCGCGAAGCGACGGGGTGGGTTTCCCCTCCCCGGAGGGGTGGCGCGAAGCGACGGGGTGGGTTTCCGCTCCCAGGAGGGGATCTCCCCAAACCCAGCGGGAGGCCCACCAGAAGACGGTCCGGCCACGGCGAGGCTTCGTGACCACCCAGGGCGCCCGAGCCGCCGAACGTCCTGGCCTCATCCCGCCGCAAGAGGACCGTCACCCCGGCGAAGCCCCGCCCAGATTCATCTGGGCCCGACTTCGATCAACCACAAATCTCCTTCCAGAGGTTGGACGGCATGTGGGACCGCCACGACCGCCGCGTGGACGTGTACCGCGGCTACGAGCTGCCCGAGCGGCAGGCCCACGACCTCACCATCCTCGCCCACGACGCCGGGGTGTACCCGGCCACCCGCATCCCCTCGGTTCTCCAGGCATGGCGGGAGCCCGCGCACGCCGACTTCGAGCCCCGGACCCTGTGGTCCTGGTTTAACGGCGTGACCGAGTGCCTGAAGGACAACCTGGCGCAGCTCCCGGCCCGCACCGGCCGCCTGCACCAGCTCTGCGACCGCTACATCGGGCTCAACTAGCCCGCCCGGCCCGCAGCCCGCCCTCCCTGGTCCCGCCGGGGAGGGCGGTTAGGGGGAACGGCGCTGCGGATCAGCCGCGGACGCCGGAGCGAGCTTGCTCGCGCAGGCGGCCGTCGGCTGCATCCGCTTGTTCGAGGGCGCGAAGCGCCCGAGGACAGGCGGATGGCAATCCGCAGCGCCGTTCGCGGGACGCGAAGCGTCCCGCGAACGTCAGGGCTGTGGGGCGACCGCGTAGCGGGCGTACCCACCAGCCCTTTGTTCGGCTCAAATCACTGGCCACGTGGACCAATCGTTCAAATGGTGGGATAGGTTGAGAGTCTTTGCTCCCCACGCCTGCCCCGCTTTGGGTCCTTGTTGATGGTATGTCACACTGACAACGTAGTTGGCTCCAGTCTGTTGACCAAGTTGATTGCCTGCAAGATAATTCTGAAGAACCGTCCTGTGCATGATCAGATACTTCCATGAGTCGTCAACTCTCATGACAAGAGCAAAAACAACATCAGGCTGAAGAGCCGTCTGAATCTGCGTCAGCTTGATGTTGAACTGAAAACGTGTGGACTTTCTCTGAGGGTACGGCTTAGATGTCTTAACTTGGAAACGCCAGGCATGTCCGGTTATGTGGTTCATCACCCATGCGTCGTCACCTTGGTCTATCTCCGGTATGGATACATTATAGCCACGGTACGCAAATTCTGCCATGAGTGCCAGTTGACCTGCCGAACCTACGTGTTGTCTTGATGGCATTTGTTAGTTTCCCTTCTTGCCGAACTCCTTATTCTACACAAAATCTCTGTTTGTCGAAGGAATGCCTTGGGCTTACATGGCCCACCTTCGTCTGCAACCCGCTATGAGTCATGGGCTTGTTTCGCAGAGGACGGGATTCTCCCGCCTGGCCAAAGGCCCATGGCGTTAACATATGTCCCGGAATCGGGTGCATATGGAGATCTCCATATCGCGGGTGGCGGATATCCCTGGCGGCTCCGGATGCCTGTGGGCGGTGTGGGCCGGGTTCGGCAAGCTCTTGGAGAACGCGGCGTTGCGCCGTCTCGGTGGGGCGGCGGGATCCCCACCGAAGCGCGGCCCGTTGGGGAGGTGTCACGGTCCAAGAGCGGACCCGGTCGTCGCGCAGCCCACCCGTGCGACAGGCATGCCCCATCGAGTTCATGGCAGCAGGGTGCCCAGAGGCTTCGCCGAGCTGCAAGCCCTTTTTCGCAGTCAGTTCTGGGCAGGCATTCGGCATCCCACCCCTCACATCCCACACCCCGCCCGTCACATCTCACATCTCCCACCTTGCACCCCTCACGCAGAACCCCGCACCAGGCACCACCACCCCCGGAGCCCCCCATGCACCTCACCTACTTCCCGACCGAGCGCCCCGTCATGGACGAGGCCCGCGCCCGCGCCATCGCCGACGCGCTGGGCGGCATCGCGTTGGCCCGGGGCGGGCAGCGCGTGCTCGATCCTGCTCTTGGGCTTGTTTTCTTAGCTGCCACGCTCCGGGCCGCCCCACGACCCCCCTCCTCTGCATCTTCAGGGCGTCGTAGTATCCGGCATTCTGAGAGAACTCGTCCGACATGTTGAGCCTCGGACGGCCCACCTAGCTCGGATGGACCTGCTGATGACCTTGGCCGCACCTTTCGGCAGATTTGCCGGAAGCCGCGACCTGCCATGCCGCACCATCCATCAGGTGGTCATGGTCAATCCGAGTCGGGCGAATCCTCCGCCCAGGGAGACGCCGGACCCAGCACCACACGGAACCCGTAGCCGTCGTACCGGTTTCCGGGATGAAGGTAGTGGCGGTACGACGAGAGCAGCGCCCTGGACCCGTTGCTGAACCAGGAGCCCCCCCGCAGCACCCGGCGGGAACCGCTGGGGCCATCGGTGAAGTCGTCGCACCATTCCCATACGTTGCCTCCCAGGTCGTATAGACCATGCGCGTTCTCCGGGAACGAACCCACCGGACTTGTCCTCGGATGCCCGTCGTTGTAGCCGTTGATCACACCCCACGAGGAGGGCGTCTCCGCGATCCGGCTTTCCTCTCCGGCGTAGTTGCCCGCCCGGGGCGGCGGTGGCCACGTGCCGCGGCCACGGTTCCAGGGATACACGTTCGGGGTCTTTTCGTCCTTGCTTCGCGGGGTCCCCTCCCGGGCCTCGTTGAGCCCCACGGCCACGCTCCACTCCCAGTCCCGGGGCAGCCGGTA
>PXDE01000356.1 GCA_003566475.1 PVC group bacterium
CGGCTCCGGAGGACTCGCGCCCTGGATTCATTCACGGGCGGTCATTGCTGGCTCGGGCCGGCTGCCTGATCACAGCACTCTCCACGTCTGTCGCCGCCCGCAAGGATGAAGCCTGATCCAGGCTCCGTTTTCGAGCGGCAAACATCATCCTTGTCCCCATGATTCGCGCTCGGGACATGCGGAAGATTCAGTCTTCCCGCCTTAGTCCTGATCCCTTAGTCCCAGTACCTTAGTCGAATACCTTAGTCTAATACCTTAGTCTCTTCTCCCTCAGACTTTGATAACGCAGGCCGGTCAGGGGAGGACTAAGGAGGGGTGACTAAGGTGGGGAGGACTAAGGTGATGGGACGGGGCCAGGAGGCAAACTCATGACAAACGATCCACAACGGCCGAGGAACCTCTCGTTGGCGGTTGCCCTTGTCGGGAGCTTCCTGCTCGCTCTGGGTATCCGCGTGGCCGCCGCCCGGCATGCCTATCCGGCGTCCGGGGATGTGATTCATTTCATCCAGCATGCCCGGGAGGCCGGAGGCCAGGGGTTCAGCGCCTACTGGTCGCAGGGCATGCAGGTGGCGGCCTGGCTCGCCCTGCGGATGGGCCTGGATCCGGCGAGGGCGCTCCAGGGGCTGGCCGTTGTCACCGGGGCGCTGCTGGTTCCGGCCGTGGCCGGTCTGGCCTGGAACGCGACGGGGCGGGTGGCCTCCGCCGGTCTGGCCGGGCTTCTGGTCGCCGTGAACCCGGCCCTGGTGAAGTGGTCGGCGACCGGCTATGCGGAAATGCCCTATGCCGCCTGCGTGGCCTTCGGCGCGGTGCTGATGCTTGGCCGGAGGCCGTCCGGCTGGAGGAGCTGGGCGGCGGCGGCCCTGGCCGGCATCCTGTTTGCGGGCGCCGTGTGGATGAAGGCCCTGGACGCCCTGGTGACGTTCGGCCTGTTTGGGGGCATGGCCGGAATCCTTGCCCTGGTCCGCAGGGACGGAGCCCGTGTTCTCCGCCTGCTCGCGGTCCTGGCGGTGTTCCTGGTGACGGGGTTCCTCCCCATGGGACTGTGGACCCGGGCTCGGACCGGAGAGTTCGGCCCCGGGGCGAAGTCGTCGAATCTGGCCCTAGGCGACCATTGGGGCCGGTCCGCCCCGTTCGCCTCGGAGACCCCGCCCTATCAGGATCAGCTCGACTACCTGGAGACCCATGGCACGGCGGCCCTTCTGTGGCAGTACCGGGCGCGCCTGGCCCGCCGCTGGCCTCGCTGGGCGGCGGAGGGGGTGCGGATCCAGGCCGATCAGGCCACGCGAGGGCCCTTCCGGCTGGGCCCCGGATGGTTCGTGGTCCTGCTGGGCGCATGCGGATGGTTCCTGCTTGTCTCCGGCCGCCTGGTCCGCTCCTGGCCGATGCTCATGCTGGCCACGGCGGCACCGCTGTTCATCTTCCTCTGTTTCGTCCACGAGCGGCTGCTCATGGGCAGCTTCCCCTTCGTCCTCGGCTGGATGGGGGCGGCGTTCGGCGCGGCCTGGCCCGCGGGTCGCCGGTTTCGGGCGGTGTGGATCGCGGTGGCCGCCGGGTGGGCGCTGACCCAGGCCCGCATCGCCGTGCGTGACGCCGGCTGGGACCGGAGCGCGTTCCGGCAGGAAGCCGCAGCCGAGCGGTTCCTCGAGCATGTCCGGGCCGACGACCGGATCATGGCCACGGGCTGGATCCTTCCGCTCCAGCTCCAGCCCGACCGCTCGCTGTCCGCCATCCAGGTGCCTTCCGACCCGCTGGACCGGGTCTCCTCGCTGGTGAGGCAGAAGGGGGTCAGCCTGGTGATCGTCTCGGAGTGGATGGTCCGCTCCTGGCCGGCGCGGAGTCTGGTCGACGACAATGCATGGCCCGAGGGATGGGAGCTTGTGGACGAGGTCACTTTTCCCGAGGAGGAGCGATGGGGCATGCCGGCGGAACGGTTCCGAGTGTGGAGGGTTGGGCTGAGTCCCCCATGAAACCAATCCCCAATCCCCAATCCCCAATCCCCACCCTCCACGCCATCCTCCATCACCCCGGCGAGTTCGCCGCCCGGTCGGGGCTGGGGCCGCTGGCCGAGGCGCTGGGGGCGGTGACCCACCGGTACGTCCCGGGCTGGGAGGGGCTGGGCCGCCGGAGCTGGACGGCGGGGCACCTGCTGCGGCGGGCCGGCGTCCGGGCCTATGGCAGCGAATGGAACTGGCTGGTGCCCTGGCGGGACGAGGCGCGGATCCTGCGCGAGCTGCCTTCGGTTCCGAAGGGGGTGGCGCACTTCTTCTGGGGGGAGTTCGCCCGGCCGCTGCGCTGGAGGGCGTTCCGGCGCAAGGGCTACCGGCTGGCCGCCATGTATCATGCCAGCGCCCGACGCCTGCCCCGGGTGCTCCGGCGCACCGGCTTTCTGAGGGAATGGGACGGGATCGTGCTGATGTCCGAATCGCAGCGGCCGTTCTTTCTGGAGGCCGGGGTGGCCCCGGAGCGGCTCCGGGTGATCCTCCATGGGGTGGACACCGCCTTCTTCCAACCGGCCGAGACGCCTCGGGACGAAGGCCCGCTGCGAGCGCTGCTGGTGGGCTCCACCGAGCGCGACCATCCATTTCTCGCCCGGGTGATCCGGAACCTGGCCGGCCTGGACTTCGAGATGAGGGTCTGCACGGCCCGGGAGCACCACGCCACCTATTCGGGGCTGGAACCGGTCAAGGTTCTGCCCTATCTGGATGACGAGGCCCTGCGGCGGGAGTATCAGCAGGCCGATGTGCTGGTGATGCCTCTCCTCGATGGCACCGCCAACAAC
>PXDE01000014.1 GCA_003566475.1 PVC group bacterium
CGATTTCGCGGAAAAGCCGTTGGTCCGCAAAAGCATACGATCGAATGGCTGCGGTCCCAGTAGTCCGCTGTCTGTGACAGCGGACCGCGCATGGAACGAGCCTGTCTAGGCGGAAGAGAAGCCATAGCCGAGCCTTCCTCCAGGCAGGCCCCGCACATGCGCCCTCGCTGTCGTAGCCAGCGAGGTACTGGCCCGCATCCCGTATCGCGTATCCCGGATCCCGCATCGCGCCCCGTGTCTCACCCTTCATCCGGCTGGCCCACCGGACCAGCGGCCGTCACCGACCACCCCTCACCGATCCCCTCTCCTCCGCCCACGCGAAGGCCTGGCCCCTCCCCTGGCGGCGCCGGGGGAGGCGCGGCGGCGGGGCGGGGGGGCGAGGCGGAGCTGGCGCAGGGCGTGGATAAAGTCGGGGGGGAGTGGGGCGGTGACGTGGAGGGGCTTGCCGGTGACGGGATGGGCCAGGCCGATGTGCAGGGCGTGCAGCATCTGGCGGGGGATGCGGCGGAGGGCGGGGTCGTCGATCCGGCCCGCCTGATAGGCCCGGTCGCCGGCCACGGGCAGCCCCACGGATTGCAGGTGGATGCGGATCTGATGGGTGCGCCCGGTCTCCGGGTGGAGTTCCAGGAGACTGGCCTGGCGGCCGGCCCGGAGCACCTTCACCCCGGTCACCGCCGACGCCCCGTCCACCGGCTTGCGGATGACCTCGGGCGGTGGATGGGCCCGGGCGTCGCCCATCACCACGGCCTGGTAGACCTTGGTCACCGCCCGGGTGGCGAAGATCTGGATCAGGGCGTCCCGGATCTGCGGCGTCCTGGCCACGAGCAGGGCGCCGGAGGTGTCGCGGTCGAGCCGGTGCACCGCCTCCAGACCGGTCAGCCCGCGGGCGGCGGCCAGCCGGGCCACCGCCCCGTCCGGTCCGTCGGACAGCAGCCCCGGCGGCTTGTCGAGCACCAGCAGGTGGTCGTCCTCGAACCGGACCTTGGGCGGCCGCGGCCCCGAGGTCCTCTCCGTGCGGGCGGGACGGTCGGCGGCCCCGGCGATCTCGATCTCGTCGCCCGCCCTCAGCTCGTGCCGGGCCATCCAGATCCGACGGCGGTTGACAAAGACCGAGCGCTCGTCGAGCAGAGCCTTGGCCTGTCGGCGCGACAGATGCAGGTGCTCGGCCAGCGCGTCCTGAAGGGTCTGGCCCTTCCGGGAGGGGGGGACAACAAAACGGTTCGCAGTCATGCCGGGTTTGGGGTAACGTCGGCCCCTTTCGTACGCTCTGGAGATCGCATGACGCAAGCCCCGACCGCCGCCGAAACCGAGACCCCCCAGGACGAAAGCCGCTTTCTCGCCCAGCTCGAGGCGGACCCGCCCCCGGGCGAGGCACTGGCGGCCTACGTGCGCGGGCTCGGCGCCGAGGGTAATCTCAAGGAGGCGGCTGAAGCGGCCGAGGTGGCCCTGGAGACGCTGGCCGCCGGCGAGCGGACCGACGCCGGACTCGAGGTGCTGGCGGCCCTGGCCGAGGCGCTGGCCGGCGACCCGAAGGCCACGGCCCGGATCGAGGACTGGGCCCGCAAGCTGCTGGTCCGGGACAAGGACCGGCGGCCGCTGCTCGAGCCGGCGGGGATCGGCCAGGGGCTGGCCCCCGAGGAGTTCATGCGCAGGTTCATGTTCCTGGGCCAGCTCGCCCCGGGCCGACTCTGCCGCGACCGCACCTGGGGCTTCGGCGAAGTGCGGCGGGTGGACACCTTCTACCAGCAGGCCGAGATCGATTTCGTCCGCAAGCCGTACCACGAGGTGGCGCTGGCTCATCTCGCCCAGTCGCTGGAGCTGATCGACGACGACCACCTGCTCGCGCTCCGCTACCGGGACCGGGATAGGCTGGGGGACATGGTCCGGAACGATCCCGCCGAGGTGGTGCGGCGGGCGCTCCTGAACTTCGGGCCCATGACCCCGGCCCAGCTCGAGGAGACGCTGGTACCGGAGATCATCGAGGCGGGCCAGTGGAAGGGTTTCTGGGACCGGGCCCGGAAGGCGCTCAAGAACGATCCTCTGGTCGAGACCCCGACCCGCCGCAGCCTTCCCCTGCATCTGCGCGAGGCGCCCAAGGCCTACGACGACGCCTGGTTCGCCCGCCTGGCCAAGGTGCGCGATCCGGAGGAGATTCTGCACCTGATCCGGGAATGGCGTGCGGAAGGAAGCGGGGAACTGCCGTCGGCCAAAGCCCGGAAGCACCTGGCCAACCGGGTGGAGTTTCTGCGGGTGGCGGCGGGCGCGGCCGACCCCGTGCTGCTGGCCCGCACCGCCCTCGCGGTGGACGGGGTGGACCTGGAAGACGAGACGCTGGTGGACGGCCTGTGGACGCCCCTGCTGGATCCGACCTCGCTCACCTCGCTGGCCTCCGGACTGTCCGCCCGCGATTTCCGCACCCTGCTGGCCCGCCTTGGCGAACGCCGGGGTGACGAGCTGGCGGTCGACCTCCTCCAGGCCCTGCCCACCGCCGCGCCCAGTCTGTTCAACGAGGCCATGGACGCGCTGAAGGCGGCCGGCCGGGAATCTCAGGCGGCCGCCGCCCTGCGGGCGCTCATGCAGCAGCGGGCGGCCACGGTGTCGGCCCTGGCCTGGATCCTGAAACGCCCGGACCGCGTCGAGGCCTGGAATCTCGCCCCGTACGCCCAGGTCTACGCCCAGATGGTGTCGGCCCTGGAGGCCGACCATGCCGGCGAATGGCTGCGGGCGTCCCATCAGGTCCGCGAGGGCCTCGCCTCCCGGGAGTGGATCGCCC
>PXDE01000017.1 GCA_003566475.1 PVC group bacterium
AGGGTGAACTGGTTGTTGCCGCCTTCGGCGTACCCCCCGATAGCCTGGGTCACCGTCTTCCGGAAGTCGGCGTCCCAGGAGTCGTACAGCAGATCGTAGGCCAGGGCCATGGCTCCGATGGCCACCCCGGCCCGGAGGCCGCCCCGGGGATCCCGGAACGAGTACCGGTTGTCGCGGTCGCGCTGGCCGTCGAGCATGAGCTGCACGCACTCGCGCCCCAGCCGGGCGTAGTGCTCGTCGCCGGTGATCTGCCAGAGAAACCCGTACCCGGCGGCATGGAACATCGTGAACGCACCGCCGATCGGGGCGCGGGAGGTCGGGTTGTCCGCGCTGTCGCGCTCCTGGGGCCCCCGGTTCGGGTTGCGGGCGGCGGGCAGGGAGCGACCGTCCCCCGCATTGAGCTGATAGCGAAGCCGCTGGAGGATGGCCTGGCCCTGCTCGGTCTGGGCCTTCTGCCGCAGGGCGGGGAGGTCGCCCCGGCGGAACAGCAGCCGCGGGTGCTCGCCCGGCTCGGGCGGCACGTGATCCGCCACGGGCACCACCCAGGGCCGGTCGTCGAGATCATGGCGCCACAGAGCGTCGAGGGAAACCTCCCGCCCGCCGCCGCGACCGGCGCCGCCGCGACCGTGGTAGCTCCGCGGCGGCCCTTCGGGCTCGCCGTCCCGCAGGGCCTGGACGATCAGCCGGGCGCCGTTGAGCCCCTGCACCCGGTAGCCGCGAAGTTCTCCCACGACCGTCAGGTCCGCGTCGCCGCCCGGATGGATTACCCGGTACGGCATGCGGACGGTTCCGGTCACCGTGCCGCCCTTTACACTGAGGTCGGACACGTCCACCGGGTACGTTCTCGGGGCGGCCTGGTTGTGGCGGCGGGTGACGCCCGCCGTGCCCCAATGGACCTGGCCGTCGGCCACGCCGAGGTTCAGGTCGACCATGGCCGCATTCTCGTCGTCATAGCGCCGGGTGGGGTTCAGCCGGAAGGTCCATCGGGCGTTCTCCCAGTTGGGCTCGGTGGCCCCCACGCCCCCGCCCAGGTTCCCGCGCACGGTCTCGCCCTGGAGTTGGGCCACGTAGGTGCCGCCCACCAGATGCTGGGTGCCGTCCTCGTTGAGCCGAAGCCGACCCTCGATCTCGACGGTCATGTCGATGGTCTGCCCGTCGGCGGGAACCCAGGGGTCGGGGGTCAGGATGACCTCCAGCGTGCCCTTGAACGCGGTGCCGTCGAACTCGACCTCGGCCTCGGGGATGAGGTGAATCGAGGTGTTGAACCGCCGGGCGGTGGCCAGGGCGCGGTCCCACTTGCCGTCCTCGAACACCGGATAGATATCCAGATTGCGCCCCTCGCCCCAGAGGGCGTTGAGCCCGATATGCCAGGTCGCGTCGCCGGGATCGATTTCGGGCTGGGCCAGCGCCGCCCCGCCCAGCGGCAGGGCCAGGGCCAGCAGGCCAGTTATCCAGCGGGCTCGGAGGGACTTCGGGGTCGGGACGGGGCGGGACATGCGGAATCTCCAGGGTTCTGGCTTCGGACACGGGCCTTCGCGACAGGGCCGGAATCAGGCCCGAACCTGCCGCGAAACCATTCATGCTACGCCAAGCGTCCCGGGGGTAAAGAGATTTCGGTTCCGCCCCCGCCCTTTCTCCTTCCCCCTCCCGCACCGGGCTGCTAGGTTCGCATCTCTGTCGCACGTGCGGTATCTACGCGGAACAGGAGTGGCGTGACTGGTATGAAACCCGATCTGGTGATCATGGCGGCCGGGATGGGCAGCCGGTACGGAGGGCTGAAGCAGATCGACCCGGTGGGGCCGTCGGGCGAGCTGATCATCGAGTACTCCATCCGCGACGCCCTGGCCGCCGGGTTCGGGCGGGTGGTGTTCATCATCCGGAAGTCGATCGAGGCGGATTTCAAGGAGGTGGTGGAGTCGCGCCTGCCCGTCTCGGTGCCCCGGGCCTACGCCTATCAGGAGCTGGAGGACCTGCCGCCGGGGTTCTCGGTGCCCGAGGGACGCCAGAAGCCCTGGGGGACCACCCACGCCATCCTGGCCGTCCGGGATGTGGTACAGGCCCCATTCGCGGTGATCAACGCCGACGATTTCTACGGCGCGGACGCTTTCCGGGTGCTGGCCCGGTTCCTGGCCGGCGCCGACC
The DNA here is from genome assembly GCA_003566475.1 of PVC group bacterium. Lineage (GTDB taxonomy): Bacteria > Verrucomicrobiota > Kiritimatiellia > SS1-B-03-39 > PXDE01 > PXDE01. Next base: position 2,143 of record PXDE01000017.1, read on the forward strand.
CCGCCGCCCCCCGATTCTGCCTGGTCGGGTTCACCCTGGCCAACACTCTGTCCGAGCATGGTTCGGTGTCGCGGGGCATCTGCGAGACCGACGCCGTGGGCCGGCTGACCCATATCGTGGAGCGCACGAAGATCGAGCGCACCCTCGACGGCGCCCGCTACCTCGACGGCGAAACCTGGCGTCCGCTGACCGGCCGCGAGCTGACGTCGATGAACGTGTGGGGGTTCACCCCCGCCGTGTTCCCGCTGCTGCGGACGGAGATCGAGGAGTTCCTGCGCCGGGAGGGCGGCGAGCTGAAGTCGGAGTGCCTGATCCCCAACACGGTGGGCGGATGGGTGCGCTCCGGGTCGGCGACGGTCGAGGTGCTGTCGGCGGAGGGCCGGTGGTACGGGGTGACCTATCCCGAGGACAAGCCCAGGGTGGTGGCCGGGGTGCGCGAGCTGGTGGACGCGGGCGTGTACCCTCCCCGGCTCTGGGCCTCCGAGGAGGTGCCGGGTTGAGCGCGGCCGAGCGGATCGCGGTGGTGGGGCTGGGCTATGTGGGGCTGCCCCTGGCGGTAGCCTTCGCCGAGCATGCCGACGTGGTCGGGTATGACGCCAACCCGGAACGGGTGGCGGAACTCCAGGCC
>PXDE01000190.1 GCA_003566475.1 PVC group bacterium
CGAGGCCCCGGCGGCCGACGCCGTGCCACCGGCCTCCGCCCCGGCCCCGGCCGCCAGGCGTGGACGCAAGGGCGGCCCCGAGCAGATCAGCCTGCCCCTCGACCCGCCCCGTCCCGCCCGATTCCAGAAGACCGAACCCACCATCTACCACGGTGTGGACCTCGACATCCCCACCTTCATCCGCCGCAAGGTCAAGCTCACCACCCAGAAGTAGCGCCGGCCATTGACCCTGGCGGGGCCTGCTGCGACCCCTCCGGGGTCGGCCGTTGAGGGGAACGGGACCCGGGGGTGTCGCTCCGCTTACCTCCGGCTAATCGCTGTGACCCCTCCGGGGTTGCCAGAAGTTATGGCCACCCCGTAGGGGTGCAGGCCATTAGCCGGGGGTCGAGCGCAGCGACACCCCCGGACCTCGTGCAAGAATCAGGACCGACCCCGGAGGGGTCGCAGCAGGCGTGTGGTCCTGGCTACGGCCCCATGAATGCCAACTATACGCAATGGAATCCCGAATCCCGCATCCCTCATCCCGCATCCCGCATCCCTCATCCCGCATCCCGCATCCCGAATCCCGTATCGCCAAACCGCGTCCACCTTGCCTCATCCACCGGCATGTGGTTGTCTACGCCCCATGCCGTCCCCCGCTCGGGTCCACATCGCCATCCTGACCCTGGCCCTGGCCCCGGTCGGACGGGTTGCCGCCTCGGAACCCTCTGCTGACCATGCCTGGTCCCTCGCCGTCTACGCCGGGCCGCACACCTCCACGCGTTTCGTGGAGATCATCCAGGGCCACACGGAGATCCGCCGGTCCTATGTGGCGGCGCTCACCGCCACCCGGCCGATCCATGTGCACGAGGGGTACGCCCAGTGGGAAGTCGAGGCCCAGGTCGCCCAGCATGCCGGCAAGCAGCATCACACCGAGCTGAACGCGGCGCTGCTGCTTCGCTGGACGCGGTTTCCCTGGAACGACCGGGTCCGCACCGGGGTGGCCCTGGGCATCGGGCCCTCGTTCGCCTCGAAGACGCCGCAGATCGAGCGCGACCGGGGCGGGGAGACCTCCCGGCGCCTGGCGGCCATGCCCTTCGAGATCGCGGTGGGGCCCGCCTCCGGGCACTGGGACGGCATCCTCCGGGTCCACCATCGGTCCGGGGTGTTCGACCTCGTCAGCCGGGGCACCGGCTCCAACTTTGTCGCGCTGGGGTTCCGCCGATACTTCTGACTCCCCCGCCGCGCCTTACGTACCGGATCGCAGTTGGTCGCTCTCATGGCGCCCAATTCAGCTCCAAGCGCCTGTGGTTCAGGGCGCAATCCCTGAGATAGAGGTTGATCAGGCTCTGATAGGGCATGCCCAGTTCCGCCGCCAGCGCCTTGAAATAGGCCACCGTTGCCTTGTCCAGCCGCATGGTGACGGGCTGCTTCAGCGCCGTGACGTAAGGATTGCGCTCTCCTTTCATCTTCCCGAAGTCGTAGTGTGCTCTCATGACCTCACCTCGCGTTCCAGTATTCGGCCTCTTCTCTGCGGTCCGCCTTGCGTGCGGAAATGATCCGGATGACGGTGTCGCTCACTCGGAAGCAATGACAGACCACCAGCACGCGCAGCCGGAAGCTGATACCCAGCATCAGAAAGCGGTCTTCATCTGTCGAATGGTCCGGGTCGAAGAACCGAAGCGCACGCTCGTCGAGGAAGACGGTCTGCGCTTCCTCGAACGAAACCTTGTGCTTGCGCCGGTTCTCCCGGTCCTTCGCCGCATCCCACTCGAAACGCACTTCATCCATACATACATTGTACGGACATTGCCCCCGGCGTGCAAGTCCGGCTCTCTTTCGTTGCTCCCCCGGCCCCACCACCGGGCCTCCGGCTCCGGGTCCTCGATCTCTCCGGTGGCGGACTGGCCGACTCAACCGTCACCGCCGGGGGGGCGTCGCCCAGCCCATCCCCGAGGCCGTGGCCGAGGAGAAGCGGAAGAAATCCGCTTCTAGGCGGGCGGTCCGGGATCGTCCCCTTTGGCATCCACGGCCTAATCCGCGTGTGGGCCCATGGCCCGACGCGGGGTCGGGCCGGCCTCGGCTACAGGCAGCCCCTTCCCATCCGTACTACTATCCCCCAGAACCTTGCCCGCCTGCGCAAATCCTTCACCATCCCAACTCCCCCCCACTGCGAACCTCCGTAACCTCTGCGACCTCTGTGGTCCAATGGGTTGCGGCGGGACGCCGCGCTGGGTTCATCCGTGGTTCAGGAGATCGGCCAGGGCCTCGTCCAGAGCAGGGAACCGGAACGTGTAGCCGTGGTCGAGCAGGCGGCGAGGGAGGACGCGGGCGCCATGGAGGAGCATCTCGTCGGCCATCTCGCCCAGGAGCAGGCGCAGGGCGAAGGCGGGGGCGGGCAGGACGGCGGGCCGCCGCAGCGCCCGGCCCAGGGCCCGCACGAACTCGCGGTTGGTGACCGGTTCCGGGGCGGTGGCGTTGACCGGGCCGGTGAGGTCCGGTCGTTCGAGCAGGTGGGCCACGATGCCTTCTACGTCAGCGATATGGATCCAACTGAACGGCTGCCGGCCATGGCCCAGCGGGCCGCCCAGGCCCAGCCGGAAGACGGGGAGCATCTTGGCCAGGGCTCCGCCCTCGCGGCTGAGCCCCGCGCCCAGGCGGAAACAGGTCCGGGCCACCCCCGCTCCGTCCAGCGGGGCCGAGGCCGCCTCCCAGTCGCGGGTGAGGTCCGCCAGGAACCCCCCCCCGGGGCCCGTCGCCTCGTCGGCCTCCTGGTCGCCGTCCCATCC
>PXDE01000048.1 GCA_003566475.1 PVC group bacterium
CACCGCGAGAGAGTGGACGAAGTGCCCGGCCGACCCGGGAAAGTCCGAGCCGATGCCGGGCGCGGGCAGGTTGTTGTGCCGGGCGTGGCGGAGATGGTGGTAGTTGTAGGTCTTCTCGGTGATCGGGGCGTGCCGGTTGAAGTCCCGGTGCTCCGGACCGGACCAGTGCCACTCCAGGCCCTCGGCGAAGCGGGTGACCGCCTCGGGACGGGCGTTCCCCAGGCGCTCCCACTGGCGGCGGGGGAGCGAGCCGATCTGGTGGTGCGTGGGACAGGCGGCCAGATGTTCCTGGCCCTTGTAGTAGGGCGTGTTGAGGTAGCTGTTGCCGACGGTGTCGGCCACGAGATCCCAGAAGGAGTGCTCGCCCCACGGGAACAGGCCGGTCACGCTGGCCGGGGCGCAATGAGTGGCGAACCGGTGGAGATAGCGGTCGGCGGCGGCCGCGTAGTCGGGGCGCAGACCGGCCGCGGAGAGGTCGACCATGGTCTCGAGCAGCGGGACGTCGTGGGTGAGGTTGCAGCCGAGGTAGGCGCGGTCGGAGTCGCGCAGGCCCTCCATCTGCGGAGGCATGGGGCCGCGCAGAAGCGTCGCCGTCGCGCGGTCCATCATGGCCGGGAACAGGCCCTGGTGGGGCTGGCTGGCTTCGATCAGGGTGTCGATGGCGGCGGTCACGGTCTTCAGCAGGTCGGGGGAGGGCATGGTTGGCTCCGTATCGTGGTTAGGTTAGTCGGTGGGATGGAAGTCGTGAATGGAAGCATAGCGCACGTGCAACACGGGAGGGCGCCCGGTCGGTTTCTGCCGGTGGCCTCGGCGAGTCCGTTCGTGGCCCGTTCCCGGCGTCGGAACCTCCCTCGTCCCCCGGCCGGAGCCGCTCTTCCTCGAAGACTCGGTCGAGCGGCCGCTACAAGAGGGAGGTCCAGGCGTCGTCCGCACCCGGCGGATCGCCTTGACCGTGCTGGCCACACCGCTTTTGTGACTCTTCGCTTGCCCTACGAAGCGCCTTGGCGAAGTAGGGTGCCTCCTGTGGCCATCCTCCCCACTGGTCCTTTGCGCTCTCTGTGTTCTTTGCGGCAAATCCCCCTCCCATTCGCGTCCATCCCCTCCGCCGGAGGGGTGCCCGAAGGGCGAGGTGGGTTGGGCGACCATTCGCGGTTCCCCCCTCGCTCCCCCCGCTGTGAACCTCCGTAACCTCTGTGCCCTCTGTGGTCCAATGGGATGCGGCGGGGGTCTGCTGTCTGTTCAGATGGCACAAGGTCGGGCGCCGGCTACGGCCGGGCCAGGGGGACCGGGGTCCATCCGTCGGACTCGGTGAGTTCGCGGGCCGCGAACAGGTAGACCACGACCCGGATATGGGCCACGGAGTCGGGGTCGAGGATGAACCGGCGGGCGAGGTCGCGGCGGATGACCGCGCCGGAGCCGCGCCGGGCGATGAACTCGGGCATGAACCCGAGGGCATGGCCCAGATGCCCGGGCAAGCCCGCGCCCGTCGCGTGCATGTCGCGTCCGGCCTGGAAGACCAGGCCATGGCTGTCGGCCAGCACCAGGCCCGGGCTCTCGGGATCGGCGGACGGCGGCTCGAACCGGTCGGGCCGGAGGCTCACCTGGCGGATGATCGTGGTCCGGGTGTCGCCTTCGCGGCCGGGGGCCCGGCCGACGAGGTCGCCGGTGTAGGCAAGCTCCTCAGGATCCAGCCGGTGCAGCTCCTGCGCAGGCGCTCCTTCGAGTCCGTCCCTCTCGCGTAGCCGGTCTGCGATGGCCTGGGCGGCGAGGGCCATGCCCCGGGGCGACCAGTGGGTGTCCTGCTCGCAGCAGACCGGGCCGTGCTCCGCGTCATCCGTCCGGGCGGCCCGGAAGGCGTCGGTGAGGTCGAGCACCTCGACCCCCGCCTCGGTCAGGGCGGCAACGAAGGCCCGAACCACCGGGTCCACGCGGGCGGGGACGCCTTCGGACCCCATCGGCACCTCGTCCAGAAGCATGTCCGGGTAGATGGCGAGGCGGGCGGGCACCGGGACCACCAGCAGCCGGACGTCCCGCTCGGCCAGGCGGGCGTGGAGGTCGGCGAGCGACCGGTACGGATCGCGCCCCGGCGGACGTTCCTCCTCTCCGCCCCAGAAGGGTTCCGAAGCCAGGAAGCGCAGCTCGGAGGCCAAGAACAGCCAGCCGTCCCGGCCTTCGACCACATGCCGGTCGGCGGCGGTGGCCTCGGCGGAATGATTCCTGAAGGCGACACGCACAGCCTCGACCGGCTCGGCCTGAACCGGGGCCAGGGCCAGCAGCGCCGCGCCGAGGGCGGAGGGGAAAGGGTTGGTTGGATTCGCACGGGTCACGAGCCGAAGTCTCCGAATCCCCACGGCTGCCTTCCTGGACCCATCTTGGGTATCACAGAAGGATCCGGCTTGCCCATGGACTGCGGTGGCAGTGGACCTATCCGGACCTGCCGCTCCAGCCAGACCTGTCGGCGTACCCGAACGCAATGCCCGACCCTTGGTACGACACCGCCTTGGCTTCCCCCGGAGGGGGCTCCATAGGCGAACGCGTAGGACGACGCCCCGCCTCCGGCGGAAGCCAAAGCGGGGTCGCCGTCCCGCAGACGGGACTTTGCCCCCGCAGTCCAAGGTGGGCTTCTCCCTTCGTGCATCGTCAGCTTGCCCGACGAAGTCCCGCTTTGCGGGACGCGAAGTCGGGTCAATCTTCGGTTTCCCCACATCCCGCAACTTGTCCGACGAAGCTTCTGAGCGAAGTCGGTTCCCGCATC
>PXDE01000366.1 GCA_003566475.1 PVC group bacterium
CGAGGACCTGGCCCAGCGCCGGGCCGCCCACGAGCGCCGAGTGGCCGCCCTCGCCCGTCCCCGGGTGCCCGATCTCGAAGCCCCGGACGGGCCGTGGCGTTGGACCGCCCGCACGCCTGACGGCCAGCCCCGTTCGGAAGCGGATTTCCGGGACCGCGCGGTCCTGCTGTTCATCACCGCCGCCGACTGCCCGCCCTGCGAGGCGGCACGCGAGGAGCTGGAGCGCCGGACCCGGGGCCTCCGCCGTCGCGGCCTGCGGGTGATCGGGGTGGACGGTGGCCCCCGGCCCATGGCGGAGGCGCCGGTCTTTCCGGTCGAAGCCCTGGTCCACCCGGGCTTCGGCCGCGACGTGGGGATCAGCCTGCTTCCCGCCGCTATCCTCACCGACGCCGAAGGCCGCGTCCGCGCCATCGCCCAGGGCCCCTTCGGCGAACCCTATGTCTGGCTGACCGAGAAGGCGGAGACGCTGCTTCGGGGACGTTGAGCCGACCGGGCGCTTGTGTCGCGAGCCGGGATGCCGCATGCTTCCTCCCATGAGCGCATCCAAGAAATCCTCCCCGGGGCTCAAGAGCGCCTACGAGCGGGCCATGGAGCGGTTCGGGGTGTCGGGGCCGGTGGTGAGCCTGTCGGACGAGCAGAAGGCGTCGCTGGCCGAGGTCGACCGGAAGCTCCAGGCCAAGCTCGCGGAGACCGAGATCCTGTTCCAGTCCCGGCTCGACCGGGCCCGGGCTCTGGGAAACGCCCAGGAGCTGGAGGAGGCCCGCGACGCCAAGGCGGCGGAGATCGCCCGCCTCCGCGACCAGGCGGAGGCCGAGAAGGACCGGATCCGGGGCTAGCGCCGGCCGGGCCGGGCCGTGGCCGCCACGGTGCTGCGCAGCGCCCCGGGCAGGCCCCGGATTCGGCGCAGCAGCCGATGCCGGCCTCCGCGGTGGCGGGCCACCCCGGCGATGATCTTTTTCGCGGCCGCGTCGTTCCAGCCCCAAGGAGGTCCGGGAAACGGTGTGTCCAGCGGGGCCCGCATCCAGTCGCCCCAGGTCCGGAGCAGATCCTCGCGGGTGTCGGCCAGGTAGGGGCAGGTGAAGGAAAAGGGGAGGGGCACCACCGACAGGCGGCATTCGGGGGCCAGAGCCGCCAGGCCGAGAATGGCCGCGACCTGCTCGTCGACGGCAGCCGCCGGTCCTCCCACCCGGATGCGCAGCACGGCGTCGATGCCATGCTCGGCCAGGGAACGGCTCCAGACCGGCAGCCATTTCCGCCATTCCGGCGCCGGCTCCGGCCCCGGCCGGTCCATGGCGAACACCACCCGGTGGCAGTGGGTCAGCTTGAGATCCTCGATCTGGGACGTGGACACTTCGAAGGGCCGCAGGGCGACCTGCCAGGGCAGCCGGTTGTCGGCCCGGCCCAGGGCGTCGGTCCAGGCGGCCAGCGTGGCGGGCGTCCAATGCCCGGGAGGATCCGCCACATGCATGCCGGAGAGGCCCAGGCCCGAACCGCCGGCCATCCGCGCCGCGACCTGGGCCACCGGCCAGTTCAGCGGCGGGCGCGGCCCATCCGGCGCGAAGGGGTCGGCCCCCTGCGCGGCCGGCCCCCGGGTCAGCCGAAGGGCGGGCGCCACGTCGTGCGGGTGCCCGAGAAACCGCATGTCGGGGGCCGAAGGCAGGGAGAGTTCGGAGGGGTCGGAGGTCCAGACGGCGGGCGAGCGGAACCCCTCCCCCTGCAGTCCGGGAATATGGTGGACACGCTTCGGATTCCCCCAGTGATCCAGCAGGGGGCGCAGGACGAGCTCGGGGTCGCCGGCGACGGCGAACGCCACACCCCCGTCCAGGGCCAGCGCCTCCTCGGGGAACCAGGTGGGATGGGGGCCGATGAGGACCAGTGGCAGGTCGGGGCGGTCCTCGCGGAGAGCCCGTCGCACCCGGGCCGCCGACGGAAGCCAGGCCGGGTCGGCTCGGATCACCGCCACCTCGGCGGGGCCGGCGTCACGAAGGGCCATCCGCAGCCCGGCCTCGTCCGGCGTGCGGCCCCGCAGGTTCACCGGAAGCGGCTGATGCCGGGTCCGGCCGAGCAGGAAGCGGGCCAGGCACAGGAGGTCCCAGGCCCCGGGATCCTCGGGAAGGATCTGGGTCCGCTCGGCCTCGGGGGGCACTCCGACATGCCCCTCAGGCGGATGGACAAGCAGCACGCGCATTCCGTAGACTCCTGACCGTCCAAGATAACCCGAGGGAGACCGGATGGTCGAGACCGACTACCTGGTCATCGGATCCGGCCTGGCCGGGCTGGTGGCCGCACTGAAGCTTGCCGAGCATGGCCGCGTGCTGCTGGCCACCAAGAAGGACGCGGCGGCCAGCAACTCGAGCTGGGCCCAGGGGGGCATCGCCTGCGTGGTCGACGAGGACGACCGCCTGGAGAGCCACGTCGAGGACACCCTGCTCGCCGGGGCGGGCCTGTGCCGCCGGGAGACGGTCGAGGCCGTCGTGACGGCGGGCCGGGAGGAGATCCGGTTCCTGGAGGCGCAGGGCCTCCGGTTCGAGCGGCGCGAGACCCATCCGGACGAGTACGACCTCGGCATGGAGGGTGGCCACAGCCGCCGCCGGGTGCTCCGCGTCGGCGACATCACGGGGGCGGAGACCACCCGGGTGCTCATCGGACGGGCCGAGGCGCACCCCCGGATCGACCTGAAATCCGGCTGGATGGCGGTGGATCTCATCGCCACCGGCTGGCTGGGGCTCCCCGGGCCCAACCGGGTGGTC
>PXDE01000536.1 GCA_003566475.1 PVC group bacterium
ATTGAACGAGTTCATCCCCGAATCACTGAACCCCTTCTCCGGATGCCAGCTATCCCATCGCTCCCACATGGTGGTCGCGCCCAGCGTCACTGGGAACAGCCAGGACGGGTAGTCTTCGGTCAGCAGGAGCTGGTGGGCCAGACCCGCGTGACCGGCCTCGGTGAGCGCGGGAAGCAGATGGTTGACCCCCAGGAAGCCGGTGGACAGGTGGTCCTTCCGCGCACGGTAGGGCCAGGCCCCGTGGCGTCCCTTGTGGATGTCGCGGACGAGGTTGGCCACCAGAGCGGGCCGCAGGGGTTCCGGGGCCAGGTCGAACCGCAGGGCGATGGCGTAGGCGGTCTGGGTGTCGCCGACCATGCGGCCGTCCGGGGTGATGAACCGCCGCTGGAACGCCCGGCGGACCCGTCGATGCAGGGAGGCATACCGCCGGGCATCCCCGCGCCGTCCGAGCACGCCGGCGATGCGGCCCATCAGCTCGCAGCCCCGGGCGAAGAACGCCGTGCCCAGCAGGTCCAGCGGGGTGAAGGCATCCACGTTGAGCCAGTCGCCGTAGCCGTAGGCGGGGCGGATGAGGTCCGTGCTTTCCTGCTGCTGGAACTCGATCCATTTCGCCATTGACGGGTACATCCGACGGAGGATGCCCGCGTCGCCGGTCTGCACGTACAGGGTCCAGGGCACCAGGATCCCGGCGTCGGCCCAGCCGGGGTTGCCGCCGCGCGGGCGGTCGAACACGATATCCGGCGCATAGTCGGGGAATCGCCCGTCCGCACCCTGGGCATCGGCCAGGTCGGCGAGCCACTTCCCGAGAAAGGCGGCGCTGTCCATGAACAGGCACGCGGTGCCCGCGAACACCTGGATGTCGCCGGTCCAGCCCAGCCGCTCGTTGCGCTGCGGGCAGTCGGTGGGGATCTCGAGAAAGTTGCCCTTCTGGCCCCAGCGGATGTTGCTCTCGAGCTGATTCACCAGCGGATGCGAACAGGCGAACTGTCCGGTTTCCGCAAGATCCGAATAGACCGCGATGCCCCGGATGGCGTTGGGCGGGAGCTCGCCCGGAACCCCCCGGACCTCGACGTACCGGAAGCCGTGGAAGGTGAACCGGGGCTCGTAACCCGCCGCGCCCCCGGCCGTGGTGATGTCCTCACCCGCCCGGATGCCACGGAGGTTCTCATAGAACGGGGCTCCGTCGGGCTGGAGCATCTCGGCATGGCGAAGGGACACCACGGTGCCCGCCGGTGTGGATTCCGGCAGGCGGAGGCGCACCCATCCCGCGATGTTCTGGCCAAGATCCACGATCCAGGCCGAGGCGTCATGCGGGTGCGGGGTGATGGACGTCGGCGCCAATTCCTCGCGGCGGCGAACCGGAGGAGCGGCGGCGGACCCCAGCGGCACCGCGTCCAGGGGATCGGTCCGGGGCGCGGTCCAGCCCGCATCGTCGAATCCGGGCGCGTCCCAACCCGAGGGTTCCATCCGCAGATCCACCGACTCGCCGTCCAGCAGGTCGGCGAACCGGATCGCGCCTTCGCCCATGCGCCAGGCCCCGTCCGTCACCACCCGGATCGTCCGCCCGTTGGTCAGGGGGGCTTCAAGCTGGCCGAGCAGAGACGGCCGGGTTCCATAGACCTGCTGACGGAAGGCCACCCGGCCCGCGTACCACCCGTCGGCCAGGGTCACCCCCAGCACGTTCTCGCCCTCGCGCAGGAGGCCGGTCACGTCGTAGGTCTGATAGGGCTGTCGGAGGCGGTAGTCCGTCCAGCCCGGGCGCAGCACGTCGTCGGTGACCGCCCGACCGTTGATCCGCGCCTCGTAAAGCCCGCGGGCGGTGATGTACAGGCGGGCCCGGACCGTTCCGGCGGGAAGGTGGAAGGTGTGCCGGAGCAGCGGGCAGGGATGCCGCCGGTCCTCGGTGTTCTCCCAGGCGGGCCCGATCCATTGCCCCTTCCAGGCCCGGTTCGACATCAGCCCGGTCTCCCACCACGAGGGCTCGCTCCAGTCGGACTCGTCGCGGTCGCCCCACCGGACCCGCACTCGCCAGTGGACGCGCGTGCGTGCCGGGATTCGCTTGCCCCGAACCTCGGCGGTCAGGGCGCCGGGTTCCTCCACCCACCCGCTGTCCCAGAGGTCGGTCTGGTCCAGCGCGTCCGGGTCGGTCGCGGCCTGGATGTGCCAGGCGGTCAGGCGGGCGTCCGGGATGGGTGGCTCCGGCGGCTGCCAGGTTAGGCGGGGACGTTTCGCATCGAGACCCAGCGGCGTGGCCAGATGCTCGGTGCGGAGGTGGGAGGGTTGGTTGGTGTCCATCGCCGGACCCTCCCACAGGCCCGGTCGCTGTGGCAAGCGACGGCCCGGGCTTCGGCCTTCCGTTCCGGGCCCTCCGTCCGTACGCTCCCGACCCATGGCCCCCACATGGCAGGACTGGGCGGAATGGAAGAGCCGGTGCGCGGCGGGACGCTGCCCGCCCGAGGTCCGGCACGCCCTCCACGGCTTCGCCCGCAGCCGGTTCGCCACCTACCGCGAACGCTTCGAGCGACGCCGGGGCATGGCCCCGGGCCAGACCCTGCTGCCCGAGGCCCGCGAATGCTGGCACCGGTTCGAATCCCGCCTGGGCGTTCCCGGCCCCCGGGGCGGCATGCCCACCAAGGACTGGATCTTCGCCCGCGTCAGGGCCGGCGCGGACGCGCCGGTCGTCCTGCACGCTACCGCTGGCGGCCACCGGAACGGTGGAACCTCGACCGGCTGCCGGCGAGGTTCCACCG
>PXDE01000159.1 GCA_003566475.1 PVC group bacterium
CCCGGGAGAAATCTTCATGCCACCCAAGGGAACCCGGAGGCGCGGGGGGAGGGACTAAGGTGGGGGACTAAGGTCGGTGGACTAAGGACCAGGGACCAAGGACCAAGGACAGACATCCCGCATCCCGCATCCCGCATCCCGCATCCCGCAACTTGTCCGACGAAGCTTCTGAGCGAAGTCGGATCCCGTATCGCGGATCCCGCAACTTGTCCGACGTAGCTTCTGAGCGAAGTCTGATCGCCCAAGCCGTCTCACCCCTCATCCCGCAGAACCCAGAGGTTCAGCGGCAGCGACTGGCCTATGACCACCGACCGCCCCCCCCGCCGAGGGTTCTGTGGCGGCAAGGGCTTGTCCCGGGCCCGACCGGATGCTACCGTATCCTGTTCTGGATCAAGCCCTAAGAGACGCATATATGGACACCGAGCATCCGAATTCGGCCGCCGAGGCCGCCGCCACCGAGGCCGTGACGTGGTCCGAGAAGGACTTCCACGACGTGCTGCGGTCGGTGGTGGATCCCGAGCTCCACATGAACATCGTCGATATCGGACTGATCTACGCGGTCCGCCAGGACGGGGACACGGTGCATATCGACCTCACCATGACCTCCCCCGGCTGTCCGTACGCCCCCTACATCCTGCATCAGGTCCGGGAGATCCTGCTGACCATGCGCGGCATCGAGCATGTGGACCTGAATCTGGTCTGGGAGCCGCCGTGGACCCCCGCCCGCATGACCGAGGAAGCCCGGCTGGAGCTGGGATTTGATGTCTGACCATTTGCCCGTAGGGTACCGCCCGCGAAGGACGACTGAGGTATGATGACCACTGATTCCACTCTCCACATCCGCGATCTCCGCGCCGCCATCGGCGACACCGAGATCCTCAAGGGCGTGTCCCTGACCATCGCCCCCGGCGAGACCCATGCCGTGATGGGCCCCAACGGCTCCGGGAAGAGCACCCTGGCCAACGTCATCATGGGCCATCCGGCCTACGAGGTGACCGGCGGCGAGGTGATCTTCCGCGGGCAGAACCTGGTCGATCTCGACCCCGAGGAGCGGGCCGCCCTGGGGGTGTTCATGGCCTTCCAGTATCCGGTGGCGGTGCCCGGGGTGACCGTGGCCAACTTCCTGAAGGCGGCGGTGGACGCCCGGCGTCCCGAGGACGACAAGGTGAAGGCGTCGGCGTTCCTGAAGGAGCTGCGCGAGTATGTGGCCTTTCTGGACATCGACCCGGCCTTCATCAACCGGTCGCTCAACGACGGGTTCTCGGGGGGCGAGAAGAAGCGGATGGAGATCCTCCAGATGCTCATGCTCAAGCCGACGATGGGCATCATGGACGAGACCGACTCGGGCCTCGACATCGACGCCCTGCAGGTGGTGGCCAAGGGGGTCAACCGCCTGGCCGGGCCGGAGCTGGGCCTGCTGGTGATCACCCACTACGAGCGCATCCTCCGCTACATCGTGCCGGACCGGGTGCATATCTTCATGGACGGGCAGGTGGTGATGTCCGGCGGCCAGGAGGTGGTGCAGGAGCTGGAGGCCAAGGGCTACGACTGGGTTCGCGAGCAGCTCGGCCAGGGGGTGGCCGCCCCCGTCTGAGCGGGAGGAGAACGTCATGGCCATTCTGGAGACCGACAGCAAGCTGGTGCAGGAGTACCAGCACGGGTTCACCACCGAGATCGAGGAGGACCGCGCCCCGGACGGCCTCAACGAGGACATCATCCGGTTCATCTCGGCCAAGAAGCAGGAGCCGGAGTGGCTGCTGGAATGGCGGCTGAAGGCCTTCCGCTGGTGGCAGAAGATGCCCGAGCCGCGGTGGGCCCACCTCCGGATCGACCCCATCGACTACCAGGCGATCTGCTACTACGCCGCGCCCCGGAAGCGGGGGGAGGCCGAGGGCGAGATCGACCCCGAGCTGGCCCGGACCTTCGAGAAACTGGGCATCCCCATCGAGGAGCGCAACGCCCTGGCCGGGGTGGCGGTGGACGCGGTGTTCGACAGCGTGTCGGTGGCCACCACCCACCGGAAGATCCTCGAGGAGAAGGGGATCATCTTCTGCTCGATCTCCGAGGCGGTACGGAACCATCCCGAGCTGGTCCGTAAGTACCTGGGCACGGTGGTGCCCCTCAGCGACAACTACTTCGCCAGCCTGAACTCCGCCGTGTTCACCGACGGATCGTTCTGCTACATCCCCAGAGGCGTCCGGTGCCCGGTGGAGCTGTCCACCTACTTCCGGATCAACGCCCTCAACACCGGCCAGTTCGAGCGCACCCTGATCGTGGCCGAGCCGGGGTCCTACGTGTCGTACCTGGAGGGCTGCACCGCCCCCCAGCGTGACCAGAACCAGCTTCACGCGGCGGTGGTCGAGCTGATCGCCCTCGACGACGCGGAGATCAAGTACTCCACCATCCAGAACTGGTACGCCGGGGACAAGGACGGCAAGGGCGGCATCTACAACTTCGTGACCAAGCGCGGGCTCTGCCAGGGCCGCCGGTCCAAGATCTCGTGGACCCAGGTCGAGGCCGGGTCGGCCATCACCTGGAAGTACCCCGGCTGCGTGCTGGCCGGCGAGGGGTCGGTGGGCGAGTTCTACTCGGTGGCCTTCACCAACCACCGGATGCAGGCCGACACCGGGACCAAGATGGTCCACCTCGCCCCCCATACCCGGAGCACCATCATCTCCAAGGGCATCTCGGCCGGGGAGTCGTGCAACAGCTACCGGGGCCTGGTCCAGATCGCGCCCGAGGCCCACCACAGCCGGAACCACTCCGCCTGCGACTCCATGCTGGTGGGCGACCGCTGCAGCGCCAACACCTTCCCCTACATCGAGGCCGAGAACCACACCTCCATCGTCGAGCACGAGGCCACCACCTCGAAAATCAGCGAGGAGCAGCTCTTCTACCTCCGGAGCCGGGGCATCCCCGAATCCGACGCCGCCTCCCTGGTGGTCAAGGGGTTCTGCCGCGACGTGTTCAAGACCCTGCCCATGGAGTTCTCCGTCGAGGCGGTGAAGCTCCTCGAACTCAAGCTGGAGGGCAGCATCGGCTGAGCCTCCGGCCGACGCGTTCATCGCCATGACCATGACCCTGGAAACCGCTCCCACCACCTGCCTGCCCGGCTTCGGGCCCGAGGCCTTCGAAGCCGTGCTCGCGGCCACCCGCAGCAAGGCCGTGCGGGCGCGGCGGCGGGCCGCCTTCGAATCCTATCTGGCCCTCCCCGTTCCCCACGCCCGGATGGAGGAATACCGGCGCACCGATCCCGCCCGGTTCCCGTTCGCGCGGGTGGAGGCCCTGCCCCTGCTCCGCGCCGAGACCGTCCCGCCCTCCGGGCGTCCCGAGGACGAGGAGTTCGATGTGGTGGTGGACGTGTCCGAGTCCGGGTGCGCCATCGCCGACCGGTCGGGCGCGCTGAAGGACGGTAAGGTCACCGTGTGCGGCCTCGACGAGGCCGGCGAATCCGATCCCGAGACCATCCGGGCCCTGCTCGGCGGCAAGGCCCAGGCCGAGCCTGGCCGCAAGTACCGCGATCTGGTGGACGCGTTCTGGAACGTGGGGCTGTTCGTCCAGGTCGGGAACGGGATCGAGCTCCCCCAGGGCGTGCTGGTCCGCTACCGGCTGCGCACGCCGGGGGTGGCCCTGCTGCCCCGGCTGCTGGTGGACATCGGGCGCGGGGCTTCGGCCACCGTGGTCGAGTCGTTCGACGGCCCCGACGGCTGCGAGACCCTGACCGTGGCCTCCCGCGAGGTCTACGTGGACGCGGGGGCGCGGTGCCGGCTGATCTCCCTGCAGGAATGGGGCGACGAGGCGGTGCATGTGGCCGAGGACTGGGCCCGCATCCACCGCGACGCCACCGTGGATCTGCTCACCATGTCCCTGGGCGGCAAGCTCAGCAAGGTCGCGGTGGGGGGCGATGTGTGCGAGCCGGGATCCCACGCCTGGATGGGCGGGCTGTTCTTCGGGGGCGAGGACCAGCACTTCGACCAGCGGACGCTCCAGTACCACTCCTCGCCCGACACCACCAGCAAGATGCTCTACAAGGGCGCGGTGAGCGGCGAGGCCCATTCGGTCTATCAGGGGTTCATCCAGGCCCTGCCCGGGGCCATCCGGGTGGACGCCTACCAGACCAACAACAACCTCATCCTGTCCCCGGAGGCCCGGGCCGACTCCATCCCCGGCCTGCTCATCGACGCCGACGACCTGGCGTGCAGCCACGGGGCCACCATCGGCAATCTGGACGAGGACCAGGTGTTCTACCTCCGGGCCCGCGGCCTGCCCGACGCCGAGGCCCGCAAGCTTCTGGTTCTGGGCTTCTTCGAGGAGATCGTGGAGCGGGTGCCCTACCGGCAGGTCCAGGACCGGCTCCACAAGCAACTGGAGAGAAAACTTGCCCTGGTTTAAGCGGAAGGAGAAGAAGCCCGCCGAGTGGCGGGACGTGGGGGCCGAATCCGAGTTTGAATCCACCGACCGCAAGCTGGTGGACCTGGAGGACGGCGAGCAGGTGGGGGTGTTCAAGGTGGACGGCGCCTGGTACGCCATGTCCATGTGGTGCTCGCACCAGAAGACCACCATGATCCACGGCGACCGCAACGGCTGCGAATTGGAATGCCCCCTGCACGGCTCCCGGTTCGACCTCCGCACCGGCCGCCCCCTCGACCTCCCCGCCACCCGGCCGGTGAAGACCTACCCGGTGCGGGTGGAGGACGGGCGGGTGAAGATCGAGGCGTGATGCGAGCGAGCATGGACGTCGGGCCGGGCGGCTCGGGGCCTGCCCGGGGTGGCTGGCCGGAGCGGTGGAAGGGAATGGGTGGCGTTAGGATGTGCGGGCGCGCCGGGAGCGCATACGGCTCCAAGGTGAGGGAGAGGTGAGGGGGAGTTCGTCTTGGCGGTGGAAATGGGATAAAATGTGGACGATATGACGTTAGCGCCAACACCTCTTTCGCCTCCGGTTCCCCGGGGGCTCGACGTGGAGGAGATCCGCCAGGACTTCCCCATCCTGCACGAACCCACCCCGGGCGGCGGCCGGCTGGTGTACCTCGACAACGCCGCCACCAGCCAGAAGCCCCGGTCGGTGATCGACGCCCTGCAAGACTATTACGAGACCACCAATGCCAATGTGCATCGGGGCGTCCATGTCCTGGCCGAGAAGGCCACCCAGGCCTACGAGGACGCCCGGATCAAGGTGGCCGAGTTCATCGGGGCGCCCGATCCCCGTTCGGTGATCTTCACCCGGGGCACCACCGAGGCCATCAACCTCGTGGCCTGGTCCTGGGCCCGGCCCCGCCTCCGGCCCGGGGACCGGATCGTGGTCACCCGCATGGAGCACCACAGCAACTTCGTGCCCTGGCAGGCCATGGCCCGGGCCGCCGGGGCGGAACTGGTCATCGCCGACATCCGGGACGACGGCACCCTCGACCCCGACGCCTTCCAGCGCGCTCTGGACGGTCCGGTGAAGCTGGTCGCCCTCGCCCATGTCTCCAACGTGCTCGGCACGGTCAATCCGGTGGCCGATCTGGTCGCCCGGGCCCGCGAGGCCGGCGCGGTGACCGTGGTGGACGGGGCCCAGGGAACCCCGCACGTCCCGGTGGACGTGGAGGCTATCGGCTGCGATTTCTACGCCCTCAGCGGGCACAAGATGCTCGGGCCCACCGGATCCGGCGCCCTCTACGGACGCCTGGAGCGGCTGGAGGCCATGGAGCCCTTCCTCTATGGCGGGGAGATGATCAGCAAGGTCCACGACGACCACAGCACCTGGGCCGAGATCCCCCACAAGTTCGAGGCGGGCACGCCCCATATCGCCGGGGCCATCGGCCTGGGCGAGGCGGTGGACTATCTGCGCCGCCTGGGCCCCGACCGCGTCCACCGCTGGGAATCGGACCTGGCCACCTACACGGCGGCCCGCCTGCGCGAGGTGCCCGGGGTGCGGGTGTTCGGCGACCTTCCCGAGCGGGGCGGGGCGGTGTCGTTCGTCACCGAAGGCATCCACCCCCATGACCTGGCCCAGTACCTGGACCAGCTCGGCATCGCCATCCGGGCCGGACATCTCTGCGCCCAGCCGCTGCTGCGCCGGCTGGGGGTGACCGCGGTGTCCCGGGCCTCGGTCGCCTTCTACAACACGGCCGAGGAGATCGGGCTGCTCGTCGACGGACTCCATCGGGCCCGGAGCTTCTTCCTCCGTGGATAGCGAGGACCTCTATCAGGAGGTGCTCCTCGACCATGCGCGGCACCCGCACCGCTACGGGAAGCTCCGGCCCGAGGAGATCCAGGTCGACCTCGAGAACCCGCTGTGCGGGGACCGGGTCTGCGTGCATGCCGACGTGGAGGAGGGGCGGGTGGCCCGGATCCGGTTCGACGGCCAGGGCTGCGCCATCTCCACGGCCAGCGCCAGCCTGCTCGGCGACTGGGCCGAGGGCCGGCCGGTCGAAGAGGTCCGCGCCCATATCGAGTGGTTCGCGAAGGTGATGCGGGGCGAAGCGGAACCCGACGAGGAGAAGCTGGGCGACCTCATGGCCGTGGCCGGGGTCCGCCGCTTCCCCATGCGGATCAAATGCGCCACCCTGGCCTGGCACGCCCTCCGTCAGGCCATCGACCAGACCGCATCCCCGACCTCCCCTGATTCCGCCTAGCCGACGAGGGGACGGATCGGGCCGGGCAACGGGCACGGATCGTGCTTTCTTCGTCCGCAGGGGAACCACCCGGCCCTGGAACGCGTGTCCTTGAGCGAGACCGGAAGGCCGGAGTGGACGTGGCCAAGCATACGGTTGGTGCGTTTCTCCCCCGAGCCGAGGGATTGCATGGGAAGAATCATACCATTCTGGCGTAACGGCGGACGGTCGTCCGCATTCGAGGCGTGCGTGACCCCACATCTGGACCGGATGTGGCGGCTGGCGCTTCGGCTGCGGCGGAATCCCGCCGATGCCGAGGATCTGGTGCAGGATCTATTGTTGAGGGCATGGCGTCATCGCGACGAGGTCCTGGCCCTGGACCTGCCCGGTCCCTGGCTGGCCCGGGTGCTCTATCGCCTCCACGTGGACCGGTGGCGACGGCGGGGCGCCCTGGGCATGGCGGACTCCCTGGACCTGCCGGACGCCCCGGACCTTCCCGATCCGGGAAGCGTCCGGCCCGTGCTCGCCGCCGCGACCCATCAGGAGATCCTGGAGGCGATCGAGTCGCTTCCCGAAGCCCAGCGGGTGGCCATCCTGATGCACGACGCCGAGGGCTACAGCCTCGAGGAGATCAGCCGCATCCAGGAGGTGCCGGTGGGAACCCTCAAGTCGCGTCTGCACCGGGGGCGGGCCGCCGTGCGGGCCGCCCTGGCCGATGGCACCGAGGATGGAACCGGATCGGGAGCGTCCGCGTGTCAGGTAGATGAGGACAAGAATCATGAACTGTCTGACCGCCCAGCATGACTTGGATGACCTGCGCGCCGGCCGCCTGGATACGGATCGCGCGGAGGAGACGCGTGCCCATCTGGAGACCTGCCCGCACTGCCGGGCGTACGCCGAGGACATCGCGTCTCTGAAGTCCAGGATGGAGGCCGCCCCCATGCCCCCGGCGCCGAGCGATCTCCTGCTGGGCGTCCGGGAAGCCTCGCGCCTCCCGCTCCGGCTCGCTCTGGCGGCGGCGGTCGCCTTCCTCGTCCTGGGCGGATCCCTGGTTCTCCTGCCCCGCTTCCACTGGGAGGAGACGGTGACCGCCCCGGTCCCCGCCCCCACGCCCCTGGCCCCGATGGCGCCCGCCCATCCGGTCCAGATCGCCCGGACCGTGGTCCTGGCAGTAGTGGCGACCCAGGATCTGGCCGGGGTGAAGCTTCGGCTGGTCCTCCCCCCCGGCGCCGAGGTGGAGGGCCGTCCGGGCGAGACCCGGTTCGAGTGGGATGACGATCTGCTCGTCGGCACCAACCGCCTCCGCCTGCCCCTGCTCCTGGCTCCGGACGTGGAGGGCAGCCTGGAGGCCCGGGTCGAGCACCAGGGCCGCAGCCGTGAATTTCGAGTTTCCCTCGCCGAGCCTGACGAGGGGGAATTGGAACCCAACCGGGGCTGACGCCCCAAGGAGAATGCCATGAAACGCAGCACCCTATGGATGGCGGGCCTGTTGGCCGCCCCGTTCCTGATGACCGGCCCGGTCCGGGCGCAGGAGCAGGATCTTGACGACGTCATCCTCGACGTACTCGATGAAGGCGAAGGCGAGGAGACGGTGGTGAGGGAGCTGACGCTTCCCGAAGCAGCCTCCGACCAGGGCCGGCAGAGCTCCGCGTTCGGCCTGGCCACCGCCAATGCCGCCCGTCAGCGGGGCGGGGAAGAGAACGGCGAGGAGCCCGTAGAGGGCCAAGAAGAGGGCGAGGAACCCGAAGAGGGCGAGGACAGCGTCGAGCGGACCCCGCTGAGCCTTCCCGAGACCGCCTCCGATCAGGCCCGGGAAAGCTCCGCGTTCGGTCTGGCCACTGCCAATGAGGCCCGCGAACGCAGCCGGGAATTCGGCCAGGACCGGGCCGCCGACGCACGCGAAGCGGCGGCGGAACGGGCGGACGAGGCCCGGACCGCCGGTCAGGAGCGGGCGGCGGAAGCCCGTGAGAAGGGCGAGGCGGCCCGCGAGGCCGGCCAGGCCCGTGCCCAGGAAAACCGGGAGGCTGCGGCCGAGCGTCGCGGCCCGCCGGAGGGCGTGCCCGCCGGACCGCCCAACTGATCCCTCCGACCCTCAACCCAACCCCAGCCGGGGTGCCCGGAACAATCCGGGTGCCCCGGCTCTTGCCGCATGGCGGATCCTGGCGGTCGGATGCCGATCCCCTCGGCCGTACCGGTTCCTGTGCTCCATGGAGGTGCCTTTGCAGCCCAGACTCCTTCCGTGCCTTGTTCTCGCCCTCGGGTTCGCCGCCGGATCGGTCCGGCCTTCCGAAGCGCCCGATCCCGCCTCCCTGGTCTCGGCCGGGATCGAGGCCTCGAGGCGCGGGGAGGACATGGCCGCGCTCGAGGCCTTCGATGCCGCCGTCCGCGCGGGTCTCGACACCCCGCGCCTGCACTATAACCGGGGGGTGGTCCTGCTCCGGCTGGACCGCCCGGCGGAGGCGGCGGCCGCCTTCCGGAGGGCCACCGTCGATCCGGACCTCGCCGCCCTAGCCCATTACCATCTGGGGCGGATCGCCCGGGACCGGCAGGACTGGACGGAGGCGAACGGTCAGTTCCGCCGGGCCGCCGCGGCCGCCCGCACGCCGCAGCTCCGTCAGATGGCGGGCATGGCGCAGGACCGCCTTCCCCCCCCGCCTCCGCCCGGCCTGATCCTGCTGGAACTCGCTCTGGGGTATGACACCGCCGCCGGGTTCCGCGACGAGGACCTCGGGGCGCGCACGCGGAAAGGCGATCTGTTCGGAAGCCTCTGGGTCTACGGGGACCGGTGGCTCGTCGGCGACGCGTTCCAGGGGCTCCGAGGGTTCGGGAGCCTCACGGCCGTCGGCCACCTGGACGAACGGGACGCGGACCTCCTGCTCCTCGACGGGGGGGCGGGACTTCGGCGCCGCCTCGGGATCTGGGAGACGGAGGGCGGCCTGGCCCTGCAGCACATCCGGCTGGGCGGAGACACCCTCGAGACCATGGCCGAACTCTATGCCGAGGGAGGGCGGCCGCTGCGGGCCGGTGATCCTCCCCATGGTCCCCGCCTGCACCTGCGGTACCGGCTGGGGGTCATCGCCGGCGGCGACGAGTTCGGGTATCTGGACGGCACCCGTCAGGATGTCCGGGTCCGGTTCCACGGACAGCTTGGACCCGGACGGTGGTCGGCGGACTACACGCTCGAGGTCAACCACCGGGACGACCTGGACACGGCCGCCGGCTTTGCCAGCGCCTCCCCGGTCCGGCATCGGTTCGGGGCGGGCTGGCGGCAGGCCCTGACCGACACCCTGGACCTTGGCCTGTCCGCCTCCTGGCGTCAGAGCCGCTTCCGGGGCCAGGACACCCTGGCCGACGGAAGCTCGCGGCGGCGCCAGGATGAGCGCCTGTTCCTGTCCGGCACCCTGACCCGGCGCGAGGAGGGGAGGCCGTGGAACCCCTTTGTCCGGCTGGATTGGACCGATAACACCTCCAACATCCCCGTCCATGCCTACGACCGCCTGCGTGCCGCCCTGGGGGTGGAGCGGATGTGGTGACCTCGGTCCGGGGTCCGGGCTAGTCCCCGGCGCCCGGCTCCGCCCTGCGTTCCCGGCGCCGCTCCCGGAAGAACGCCAGCAGCAGGTCGCGGCACTCCGCCTCGCACACCCCTCGCGTCAGCTCCGGGCGGTGATTGAGGACCGGACTGCTGAGGATGCCGAAGTGCGAGCGGGCCCCCCCGCGCTCGGGATCGTCCGCGCCCCACACCACCCGGGGGATGCGGGCCAGCACGATGGCCCCCGCGCACATGGGGCAGGGCTCCTTGGTCACATACAGGGTGGTGCCGAGCAGCCGCCAGTCGCCCAGGGCGGCCGCCGCCTGGGTGATGGCCAGGATCTCCGCGTGGGCGGTGGGATCCTTCAGCCGCTCCACCGAGTTCGCGGCCTGGGCCACCAGCCGGGCTCCGTGGTAGATCACCGCCCCCACCGGCACCTCCCCCGCCTCCGCAGCCTCCCGGGCCTGCACCAGCGCCCGGGCCATGCGGCGGGCGTCGGTCTCCGCCGGGAGCGGGCCGTCACTGGTGACTTCATCGTCATTCATGGTAAACTGAAATGCTTTGAGGAAGGAGTTCAGCGCTTGAGGTTTCTACTCTACAACATCCGCTACGGCACCGGCAGCGGAAAGGGCTTCCACCGGCCGTTGCCCCTGGCCGGCCATTTCCGGCGCAACGGCGCCAATCTCCACAACATCGCGGGCTTCATCCGGGAGAAGCAGCCCGACATCGTGGGCCTGGTCGAAGTGGACGCCGGCTCCATGCTGGCCGGCCGCCGCAACCAGGTCGAATACCTCGCCGACGAGGTCGGCCACTACCACTGCCACCAGCTCAAGTACCGGACCGAAAGCTGGCTCGCCCGCATCCCCGTGTTCAAGAAGCAGGGCAACGCCTTTCTCACCCGCGACGCCATCCGCAACGAGAAGTTCCACTACTTCAGCCACGGGATGAAGCGCCTTGTCATCGAGCTCGAGCTCGATTCGGTGGTGGTGTTCCTCGTTCACCTCTCGCTCAAGTTCCGCCACCGCTCGCACCAGATTCACGACCTCTACGACCTGGTCCGGCAGGTGGACAAGCCCAAGATCGTGGCCGGCGACTTCAACGTGTTCTGGGGCGACCGCGAGATCAACCTCTTCCTGGCCGCCACCGGGCTGAAGAGCGCGGGCCCCGAGGGCACCGTCACCTTCCCCAGCCGCCGCCCCCGGCGCCAGCTCGACTTCATCCTGCATTCCCCGGAGATCCGGATCACCGGCTTCGAGGCGCCCCGGGTCCAGCACTCCGACCACCTTCCCCTGGTCTGCGATTTCGACCTCGGTTCCCCTTCCGGTGGTGGATGAACAACCAGCAGTTCGCCAGCGACAACTACGCGGGCATGTGTCCGGAGGCGCTGACCGCGCTCACCGAGGCCAACCACGGCCACGCTCCGGCCTACGGCGAGGACGAGTGGACCCGGCGGGCCTGCGACGCCTTCCGCGACCTGTTCGGAACCGACTGCGAGGTGTTCTTCGTGTTCAACGGCACCGCCGGCAACGCCCTCGCCCTGGCCTCCCTCTGCGCCTCCTACCACAGCGTGGTCTGCCACCGGGAGGCCCATGTCGAGACCGACGAATGCGGGGCCCCCGAGTTCTTCTCGCACGGGGCCAAGATCCTGCTCGCCGACGGGACGGACGGCCGGATCGACCCCGAAGCCCTGCACGCCCTGGCCACCCGCCGCACCGACCTCCACTTCCCGCCGGTGCGGGCGGTGTCGGTCACCCAGGCCACCGAGGTCGGCACCGTGTACCGGCCGGACCATCTTACGTTGATCCAGGAGGTGGCCGGTCGCCTGAGGCTGCGGTTCCACATGGACGGGGCCCGGTTCGCCCAGGCCGTGGCCTTCCTCGACCTCCCGCCCGCCGCCGTCACCTGGAAGGCGGGGGTGGATGTGCTCACCTTCGGCGGGGTGAAGAATGGCCTAGCCTTCGGCGAGGCGGTGGTGTTCTTCAACCGCGATCTGGCCCGCGACTTCGAGTACCGCTGCAAGCAGGCGGGCCAGCTCGCCTCCAAGACCCGGCTCCTGGCCGCCCCGTGGCTGGCCCTGCTGGAGTCCGGGGCCTGGCTCCGGAACGCCCGACACGCCCATGCCCGCGCCCGGCGGC
>PXDE01000005.1 GCA_003566475.1 PVC group bacterium
AGATCCTCGAGGTAGCGGCAGCGTTGCTCGACCATCACCCGGAGCCTACCGTCGGCAGATCGGTCGAGCCGATCAATCCGGCCCTGCCAGGCCCGGACCTGGGATGCGCCTACCCGGGGGCCCCACACGGAGGCGGAACGGGTGATCTGGAGCATCCACACCCCGGTGGCGGCCACCGCCAGGGTGGTCAGAACCGGCGGAAGCCCGCGGGCCAGGCGGGAGGCGGGGCCGACGATCCCGGCGGCAGACCGTCCGGCGATGACAATGATCCCGTCAAGCCCGTAGCCGGCCAGTCCGGCCAGGAACAGGATTGTGGTCAGGAAATACCGCACATGGGTCTGCATATAGCAATGGAACCCGAAGAACAGGATGGCGGGAAGCACGAACCAAGCCAGGAGCACGCGGGACCGGGCGGCGGCCCGGAGCCCTCCCGCCCCCACTAGGCCCAGCCCCAGCCAGCCCAGCCGGCCGGGAAACCAGGGCAGCATGTCTCTCGCGCGTGACCACGCCACCCCATGGTTCCCCAGGTATCGGAGGACCGAGAACTGGCTCACCTCGCCGCCGCGAAGGACGAGAAAGCCCCCTGCCGCGACCAGGCCACCCAGCATCCACGGCAAGGCGAACGCCATCGCGACCCTTAGCCGCCGCTCCCGAGGCCAGGGAAGTCCGGCGGCCCCCAGGACGAGGCCGGGGAGCACCAGGATGGTGGGTTCCCGGACCAGGCATGCGGTGATGAGCAGACCGCTGGACGCCACCGCCAGCGCGACCTGACCGCGACGGGCCGAGGACGAGACTAGCAGGCACGCGTAGGACGCCATCACCAGCAGCAACCGCAGGGGTTCCCGGAATGGATAAAGCAGGAATGGCGCGTGCAGCGGGTGGCCGTGCACGGCCAGGGGGAAGAACATCAGCACCGCCAGGAGGGCCGCCCGCTCCGAGCCCATCAGCCGCCGGAACACGGTGACCATCACCGGGATCATCGCGATGAGCAGGACGGGATTGACCCAGTATGGGGCCAGATCGCCGAACAAACGCAGGCTCAGGGCCAGCAGCAGGGGGTAGCCCGGCGCCACGGACGTCCATGCGTCCCGGACCGCCTCCGCCCCATGGAGATCCGGCCGGATGAGAACCCGGGCGGCCCGGATATAGAGCATGGGGTCGTTCCCGCATACATAGGTGCGGATCCGTCCCTGGAGGCCGAGAAGAAAGCCGGCAGAGACCAGAAACGCGAGGATCCGCCACCCGTGCCGTCGGTGCCAGGGGCTCGTTCCCCCGGTCCCCGAGCCTCCGGGCGCAAGGGCGGGATCCGGCGCGTGCGGATTCCGCGAGGACGAGGGCCTCTCCGGAGGCCGGGAGGGAGGACGCGGGGGCGTACGGCGCATGGGTGGGAGTCAGGCCGGACGCAGCAGGAAAATGGCAGCAGTGGCCAGGACCACCCCGCCCCACTGCCGGAGGGTGAGGGTTTCGCCCAGAAGCAGCCCGCCCAGGACCACGCATCCAACCACGCCCACGGTCATCACGGGGCCGGCCACGGTGACTTTCTCGTGCCGAAGAATGATGCTGTAGATCAGGAAGGCGAGCCCGTAGAGGGCGACGCTTCCCCCCATGCCGACGGTCCAGGCGGCACTTCCGGGCCGTAGCTCGGAGCTCCTCCGCAGTCCAAGCTGCGCGGAAGCGGATAGAAGCACGCCGACGATCATGAGCAACGGGGTTTTCATGGCGTCTCCTCGGCTGAGGCGGCGAGGCGGTACGGACCTCCGTCCGGCCGCAGCCGGTACACCGGATGGCCCCGGACATCGGCGTAGATCCGGGCCACGTACTCGCTGAGGATGGCCAGCACGGCGAACACGGCCGCGAACAGAAACGAGGTCAGGGCGATCAGGGAGGTCCAGCCAGGCACCGTCCGGCCCCAGACGAACATGGCGCTGACATACCCGAGATAGATCACGAGCAGACCCAGGCACCCGGCCATGAGCAGGAGGCTGGCCCGCAGGGGGGCCCAGGAGAAGGCGAACCAACCGTCCGCCGCCAGCGCCATCATCTTCCGCAGACCGTATTTTGATGATCCACCCAGACGGGGGGCCACGTCGTACTCCACCTGAATCGTGGGGAGGCGCAAGGAGGCCAGCAGGATCCGCAGGTTGCGGTGGCGGTCGGGAAATCGGCGGAGGAGCCCGACGACCGGGCTCCGGATCGCGCGAAAATCGGACGACCCCGGCTGGATGGGGGTATCGGAAAGAAGAAGGTTGGCCAGGCGGTAGAACAGACCGCTGGTGAGGTTCTTGATCCGACCGGCCTGGGTTCCTCTCCGGATCCCCTGACAGACATAGGCGTCCGGCCGGCCGCAGAGCGTCCGGACCAGGTCCGCCGCCACCTCCGGCGGATGCTGGCCATCCCCGTCCAGCATGAGCACGAGATCCCCGTCGCAGTGGTCGAGGCCGGCCGCGAGAGCCCGCTGATGTCCATGGTTGCCCCATAGGTGAATCGCCCGGATCCGGGGATCGTCGGCGGCCATCCGGTCCAGCAGGGCACCCGTCCGGTCGCTGGAGCCGTCATCGACCAGAAGCAGCCGGATTTCCATGCCCTCCAGAGCGGCCAGCGAGGTCAGGAGGCCGTCCACGAACGGTCGGGCACATGCCTCTTCGTTGTACATCGGAACAATGACATCAAGGGTCATGGTGACTCCCGTTTGCGCACATGGGGAACGCCCATGATGGTGTTGGGAGGCACACCGCCCCCGGTCCAGCGC
>PXDE01000518.1 GCA_003566475.1 PVC group bacterium
CATCTCGCCGATGGCCGTTGTGACCTTGAAGGTGTCACGCCCGTCCCTCATCGCGCGGTCCACGCTGAGGATCGAATCCACGGCGATATTCTTGCCCCAAGCGGTGGTGAACGGCCCCTCCTCGATCTCGTACTCCCGCGCCTCGATGGCCTGCAGCAGCCTGCGGACCTCCCCCACAGTGAGGTCGTCGGCCGGCCTGGACAGGAACTTCTCCTGGTCAGGTCCGCGCTGGTCAATCACGGGCTTCTCGGACGGGAGATCCTCACCCAGCCTGTCGGCTTCGGCTGAGGGGCGGGAGGGGGGAGCCGCCCAGGCGGGTCTTTGCGCCCAATCTACCCACCTTGCGTTTCATCAGAACCCTTCCACCCGAGACTTGCGGCCCCGGCTTCCACTCCCGGAACGCCTGCTCGGTGGCGCGGATGCAGGCCCGGACCACGATATCCTTCAGGTTTCGAAGGGGGATGGCCACGCGGACGATCTTGACTGCACTTTCCGTCGAGCCCGGGTGGAGGTTCAACTCGGTGGGCCCCATGCACCGTTCGGGAAACGAGAATCGCCAGTAGATCCCCTCATGGGCTACGTCGCATCGGATCCCATAGAGCAGGGAGGCGATCGCGTTCAACTTCATGGGATTGCCCTGAAGATTTAGGAAGCCGCTTCTGAGAGCGACTACGTCCTCAGGGGCCAGCCAGAGATTCAGGAATCGACGCACAGCGGCATCAGGATTCCGCATGGATTTCACATGATCGCAATTCTTCTGGACTGCCTCCATGCAGAGAACCAGGAAGAAGACGGTCATGGAGTCCCCCCCTCCGGCCGAGTCCCGGACGCGGTCCCCCATGGAAATCAGGCGGACGGTCTGGTGCATCATGATTTTGGGTGTCGAGTCGTCGAGCAGTTCGGGAGGGCGGTAATCCCTATTGATCGCCTCGCACCGGTCCACGAAGGCCGTCGCCTCCTCTGGATCACGGAAATAGGGCCGAAAGAATTCGCGTGCTGTCTGCTCAACGTTCATGGATCTGGATGGATGTGGAGTTCAGTGATTATGCGGTCTGGCCGCCTCCCCGGCAATCCTCTCATGGCGTGGAGCCTGTACATTGCGTTCTGCGACCTTTGCGAGGTTCTTCTGCACACGCACTCCCATGGTCGTCCCCATTGGCGTCCACGGCCTTGGCGGCCGCGGCTACAGGCGGGCCCTTCCCTCATCCGTGTCCATCGGTGTCCATCCGTGGTTCCTATGCTTCCCCGGATGCGTCCCCCGTGTCGGCCAAAGCCTTGGCCGCGTGTGGGCCTTTGGCCCGACGCGGGCTTGGGCCGGCTTCGGCTACGGGAGGGCGGCATCGGGAACAAGCGAGATTCCGCGGATGGACGAGCCCGGCCCCATGATGGCCGATTCGGGATTGCCCGGCCTCGCGGGCCGCGTATCCTGTCGGCCTTCCTCTATCCCTTCTCCGGCCTTCCCATGCGCATCCTTCTCATCCGCCATGCCGATCCCGACTACTCCGTCGATTCGCTCACCCCCAGGGGCTGGGCGGAGGCGGAGGCGCTGGCCCGGCTTCTTCGGGAGCGGGACCGGCCGGACCGGCTCTACACCTCGCCGCTGGGGCGGGCCCGGGCCACCGCCTCGCTCACCGAAGCCGCCCTCGGCCTCACCGCCGAGGTGGAGGACTGGACCCGGGAGCTGGGCGAGCTCCGGTTTCCCGACGCCCACCGCATGGCCTGGGATCTGGATGGCCACCGGGTCCATCAGGGGTACGCCGACGGCGCCGGGCATCCCGAGCTGGACGCCGTCCCCCTGGACGAGGTGGTGCGGCGGATCCGGGCGGGTTCCGATGACTTCCTGGCCCGTCAGGGCTATCGGCGCGAGGGCCCGGTCTATCGGGTGGAGCGGCGGCACGAGGAGACCATCGCCCTCTTCTGCCATGGCGGGTTCGGGCTGACCTGGCTGGCTCTGCTGCTCGGGGTGCCGATGCCTCTGATGTGGGCCGGGTTCTTTCTGCATCCGTCGTCGGTCACCACCATCCTCTGGGACGAGCGCGAGGACGGCGTGGCCACCCCGCGCTGCCTGGACGTCGGCGCCCTGCCTCACCTCGCCGTCGCCGGCCTCGATCCCACCCCGAGCGGGATCAAGGCGAACTACCGGTGACGGGCGGGGCATGTCCGGTGCGAAGCTCCACCGCAGGCGCTTTCCCGGCGTCGTCCCCTGCCCAAGCTTGTGCGCAGCCGGGTGGAGCGGTAGGTTGCTGCCCAGGAGACTCCGATGCCTCTGACGCTGCCATTGGACAAGATGACCATCGAGGAGAAGCTGAGCGTGCTCGACGAGGTCTGGGCGGGTCTGGCCCGTACCCCGGAGCAGGTCGCTTCGCCTCCGTGGCATCAGGATGTCCTTGAAGAGAGGGAGCGCCGCATCCGGGAGGGAACCGCGGAGTTCCTGCCCATCGAGGCCGCCCGCAAGCGGCTCGATGAACGGCTTCCATGAAGGTCGAGGTTCTCGACCAGGCCCTGGACGATCTCGCGGCGGGCTACGCGTTCCTCGCGGAGTCCCTGGGGCGGGGACCAGGGCAAGCGGTAAGGAAGCCGCGGTACGCCGGGGGAAAGGTCAGGCAAGGAGGTGGCCGATGGGGAGGGCGCGGAGGCGGGGGCCGAGCGTCGTGGCCGACCGGCCGTTGGTGGCGAGGATACCCAGGGCCGGAGGGGGCGTGCGGTCGAGAAACGCCCTGAGCCCGGAAAGGTCGGCATCGGTCCA
>PXDE01000325.1 GCA_003566475.1 PVC group bacterium
CTGTTCCCGCCCTGCGGGACGGACCGCGCGTGGAAAGAGCCTGCCTTGGCGGAAGAGAAGCCATGGTCGAGCCTTCCTCCTGCCAGGCGCCGCGCATGCGGCCTCGCTGTCACAGACAGCGAGGTACTGGCATGCTTCCCGCATCCCGTATCACGTATCCCGGATCCCGCATCGAGCCAGCCGCCTCACCCATGATCCGGCTGAGCCCAGCGGTTCAGCGGCTCTCACGGATCACCGATTGCTCGTCCCCGCCCTTCCCGCCCGCCCCAGGGTCTGGTATACGGGCACGCATGGAATGCATTCTTGTCACGGGCGGCTGCGGGTTCATCGGGGTCAACTTCATCCGGCATGTGCTGGAGGAGACGGGCTTCGATGGGGTGCTGGTGAACCTGGACAAGCTGACCTACGCGGCCAACCCGCTGAGCCTGGCCGATCTGGAGGGGGATCCGCGCTACCGGTTCGTGCGGGCCGACCTCTGCGACCGGGACGCGGTGGACCGGGTGTTCGCGGACCACCCGGTGGACGCGGTGGTGCACTTCGCGGCGGAGTCGCATGTGGACCGGTCGATCCGGGGTCCGGGGGCCTTCATCCACACCAACATCGTGGGCACGTTCCATCTTCTGGAGGCGGCCCGGGCGGCGGGATCCCGGCTGAAGCGGTTCCACCACGTGAGCACCGACGAGGTGTTCGGAAGCCTCGGGGAGACGGGGTTCTTCACCGAGGACACCCCGTACCACCCCAACAGCCCCTACTCCGCCTCCAAGGCGGCCTCGGACCACCTGGTCCGGGCCTACGCCCACACCTACGGGCTCCCCGTCACCCTCACCAACTGCTCCAACAACTACGGCCCCTACCAGTTCCCGGAGAAGCTCATCCCGCTGATGATCCTCAACGCCCTCGAGGGCAGGCCGCTGCCGGTCTACGGCGACGGGCAGAACGTCCGCGACTGGCTCTATGTGCGCGACCATGCCACGGCGGTGTGGCGGGTGCTGACCCAGGGCCAGGACGGACGCACCTACAACGTGGGCGGGATCAACGAGCTGCCCAACCTCGAGGTGGTGCACCGGATCGCGGACCTGGTGGATGAGCTGGCCGGGGCCCGCCCGGAGGGGCCGCGCCGGGGGCTGGTGACCTTCGTGCCGGACCGGCCGGGTCACGACCGGCGCTACGCCATCGACTGCCGCCGGATTCAGGAGGAGCTGGGCTGGCGGCCCGAGGAATCGTTCGACACCGGACTGCGCCGGACGGTGGCCTGGTACCTGGACCGGAGGGACTGGGTGGAGCAGGTGCGCAGCGGGGAATACCAGACCTGGATCGAGACCCATTACGGCGCTCCGGCCGAAGGAGTTCGGGCATGAAAGGCATCATTCTGGCCGGCGGGGCCGGCACCCGGCTGCATCCTCTGACCCGGGTGGTGAGCAAGCAGCTCTTGCCCGTGTACGACAAGCCGATGGTGTACTACCCGCTGTCCGTGCTGATGCTGGCGGGCATCCGGGACATCCTCATCATCTCCACGCCGACGGACCTGCCCCGGTTCAAGGATCTGCTGGGCGACGGCAGCGCGTTCGGGGTGCGGCTGGCCTACGCCGAACAGCCGCGGCCGGAGGGACTGGCCCAGGCGTTCGTGATCGGACGTGAGTTCATCGCCGGCCAGCCCTGCGCCCTGATCCTGGGGGACAACATCTTCTACGGCTTCGGCCTGGGCGGTTTGCTCAAGCAGGCGGGCGGAATCCAGGACGGGGGGCTGATCTTCGGCTATCCCGTGAAGGATCCCGAGCGGTACGGCGTGGTGGCCTTCGACGGCACGGGCAAGGTGCTGAGCATCGAGGAGAAGCCGAAACAGCCGAAGTCCACCTATGCGGTGCCGGGCCTGTATTTCTACGGGCCGGACGTCTCAGATCTGGCCGCCTCTCTGCCCCGCTCGGATCGCGGGGAGTATGAGATCACCGACCTCAACAACCTCTACCTGCGGGACGGACGGCTGCGGGTCGAGCTGCTGGGCCGGGGCATGGCCTGGCTCGACACGGGCACCCACGAGAGCCTGCTTCAGGCCTCGAACTTCGTGCAGACCATCGAGGAGCGGCAGGGCCTCAAGATCGCCTGCCTCGAGGAGATCGCCTTCCGCCAGAACTGGATCACCCGCGACGACCTGGCCGCCCAGGGCGAGACCATGCGCAACAATCCCTACGGGCAGTATCTTCTCCGCCTGGCCGACGGGCCGGTGGGGTAGATCCGGCACCCCGTAGCCGCGCCCGACCCGAGTCCGCGTCCCGCCGGAGGCGGACACGCGGCCAGGGCGTGGATGCGAACGGGGCCGACGCGGCTCCTGCCCGGAGTGGAGCTTCGCGCGGGACGGGCTCAGGGGATCGCGTCGTTCCCACGCGCGTCCACCGGCTGGCGCCGGCGGCTACGGATGCATCGCGCTCCCCCATGTGGCGGCCGTTCGACCGAGGCCCCCTTCCCCATGTAGCGGCCGTTCGACCGAGTCTGCGAGGGAGAACGGCTCCGGGCCGGGGACGTGGGAGGGGACGACGCGGGGGACGAGATCCCTGCACGCCAGAAGGAAGCCGCTCTCCGTCGAAGACTCCATCGAGCGGCCGCTACAGGGCGTATGATTGGTCCCCCCCAATCCCCAATGAAACCAATCCCCAATCCCGGCGGCGAAGCCGCCCGCCCGAGTCTTCGAGAAAGAGCGGCTCCGGGCGGGGAACGAGGGAGGTCGCGACGCTGGCGCAGCTTTGGCC
>PXDE01000488.1 GCA_003566475.1 PVC group bacterium
CGGCGTCGGCCGCCGGGGCCTCGGCCCGGCCCGCCAGCAGGAACAGGCGCACGGGACGGTCGGTCGCCGATTCGTCGAGCAGCACGGCGGTCGCCCACTGCCCATGGTGGTCGGCGGCGGCGTCCCGGAGCCCCCGGCTGACGCGGTCGACCTCGCCGAGGGTGAGGTCCGGGCCCGCCTCGGCGATGAGCAGGGCCCGGCTGGGCTCGGGGATGGCCAGGGCCTCCCGGCCGGCCCGGCTTCGGGTCAGCTCCTGCACCAGCCGGACGGCGCGGTCCTCGCCCTCGGCCTCCTGGCAGGCCACCCGGCAGCGGCCCCGAACCTGGCGGCAGAACGCCCGCACCGCGTTGAAATCGAGGTTGAGGTGGTTGCCGTCGCGGCAGATCCGGATAAGGAGCTGGCCGAAGGCGAGCAGCGGCTGGTCGAGGCGCGCGAACGCCTCGGGCAGAGGGCGTTCGCCCAGATCGTCCTCCGCCCACTGGTCGGCGTCGAGGCAAAGGCAGACCCCGCTGAGCTTGTGAAGGTGGTCCCAGGTGCGGCGGGCGGTGGAGCGACGGGCGTCGCCTTCGAATCCGAAGGGCACGGTGGCCAGGATGGCCACGTGGCAGCCCGCGTCCTGGGCCAGGCGGGCCAGGACCGGAGTGGCCCCGGACCCCACCCCGCCGCCCAGACCGGCGAGGAGAAGCACGAACCGGTGCCCCATGAGCACGCGCTGCAGGAGGTCGGTGTCGCGCTCGGCCGCCGCGCGGCCCTTGGCCTCGTCGCCACCCGCGCCGAGGCCGGCGGTGGTGGCGAGTCCGAAGAGCAGGCGCTCCAGACCGGCCGGAGTGTGCTCGAGGTCGCGGCGGTCGGTATCGGCGGCGTAGATCAGCAGGCCGTCCTCGCCCTCGTGCCGTTCGGCCAGGCGTGCGGCGAGGCGTCGACCGCCCCCCCCCACCCCGACCACGAGCAGATCGTCGCTGCGGATCATGCCTCCTCCTCGGCGAGTTCCTCGTCGCGGGTCCGGCGGGGGAGGAGGCGGCGGAACAGGCGGCCAATGCCGGACCGGCCGGGATGGGTGGCCCCGTTGAGGGCGGTGTACCGGAGCAGGCCCAGCACGGTGGCGTGCTCGGGCACGCACCATTCCGAGGGAAGCGCGGCGAATCCCACGGGAAGGCCCACCCGGCAGGTGCGCCCCAGCGCCCGCTCGGCCAGCTCGGCGACCTCGCGCATGTAGGCGCCGCCGCCGGTCAGCACCACCCCCGCATGCAGGGACTCCAGAAGCTCCTCGCGCTGAAACCTCTCGGCCAGCATCTGGAACAGCTCGTCCATCCGGGCGTTCATGATGGCCCGCACGTCGTAGAGGCTGAACTCGCGCTCGGGCTCGCTGGCCGACACCGCCGGGGCCTTCGCCTTGCGGAACCGGTCCTGCTCGCGGACCAGGGCCCCGCCGTGGTCGGCCTTGAGCCGCTCCGCCCGCAGCGAGGACAGGCCCAGGCCCTGGACCAGGTCGTTGGTGACATGGTCGCCGCCGACGGGAAGGCTTCCGGCGGCGGCGATATGTCCCCGGGCGTAGACCAGATAGTTGGTGGAGCCTCCGCCCAGATCGATGACCGCCACCCCCTGGCCCTTGTCCTCGGGCGGCAGGACGGCCAGCCCCGCGCAGATGCCGCTGAAGGCCTGGAGGCCCACCTCGACCTCCGCCCCCCGGACCGCGCGCACGAGATTGCGGAGGGGGGTCTGGCCGGCATGCACAAGCAGCACCTGGGCGGTGACGCTGGCCGCCTCCATCCCCGCCGGGTCGTCCACGGGATGGGTCTCGTTGAGCAGAAAGCGCTGGGGCACGGTGTGCAGCCGCTCCCGGTCGGCGGGGAGCTGGACGTCGCGGGCGAGCTCGAGCGCCCGGTCCACGTCCTCGCGGGTGACCGAACGGTCCTCGCCGGACGCGGGGACCGTGCCCTTGGCCGGGCTGGCCTGGGTGTCGCTGCCGGACACGGCCAGGCTCACCTCCTCCACCGCGCAGTCCATCGTCTCCTCGATCTTGTCGAGGGCGAGCTGCACCACCCGGGTCGCGCTGGCCACGTCCACCACCTGGCTCTTGCGGAGGCCGCTGGACCGGACGGTCTGGACGCTCCGGACGGCCAGCAGGCCGGGCTCGGGAATCTCGGCCAGGGCGATCCGGGCCTGCGAGGTGCCGATCTCGAGGGCGGCGATGAGGTCGGCGCTCACGGGCGGACCACCGGAAAATTGCTGTCCACGGTGAGGTCGATGAAACCGATCCGCCGACCCCGCTCCTCCTCGGCCTGGAGAGTGGCCGCGAAATGCACCAGCCGCAGTTCGAGGTTGCTCCGGGCCACCCGGGCCCGCTCGCCGGTGGCCAGCTCGACCAGCAGGTAGGCGGGATGCTGGGCATCCACCGACCGCACCGGCAGGCGTTCCTTGAGATGGGTGGTGCCCGCGTGCTCGATCAGCCGGAGGGCGTCCCGGGCCCGCGGATCCTCCAGGTCGCGTCCGGGTTCGGGGCGGTCCAGGGTGAGGCCGGTGATCAGGGGCAGATGGCGCAGGCCCGGCCCGGAGGCCATGAGCCGACCGTCGCGGTCCACGAGCAGGGCGAAGTCCACGCGGGGGTCGCCGATCCGGGCCAGGGGCACGCGCTCGGTCACCTCGACCCGGAGTCGGTCAGGGAGCTCGCGGGAGACTTGGGCGGTCCGGACCAGGGGCACCCCGAGCAGGCGGGCCTGCACCTCGGGCAGCCGGATGGCGA
>PXDE01000036.1 GCA_003566475.1 PVC group bacterium
CAGGTCCGGGATGTTGCCGGTGCGCACGGGGCGGCCGTCGAGGGGGAGCGGCCGCTCCCCCTCGACGGCCGCCCCGTGCGCACCGGCAACATCCCGGACCTGGCCCCGGGCGGGCCGGACACCTTCATGAGCTACGACCTGCCCTGGGCCAACGCCTCCAACACCCCGTTTCGCCGGTTCAAGAGCTGGGTCCACGAGGGCGGCATCGCCACCCCCATGATCCTGAGCTGGCCCGCCGCCGCCCTTGCCCCCGGCCTGCGCCACGCGCCGCGGCACATCATCGACCTGGCCATGACCCTGGTCGAGCTGGGCAGGGGGCCGATGGGGAGCAAGGTGGCCGGGCGCACCGCTGTCCATCCCGAGGGCGAGAGCTTTGCCGACGAGCTGAGGGGTCAGGCCTGGACCCGTTCCGCCCCCATGTTCTTCGAGCACGAGGGTCACGCCGCCGTGCGCGACGGGGATCTCAAGCTTGTCCGCGTCCACACCCGCCACTGGGAGCTGTACCGCATGGACCGCGACCGCACCGAGCTCAACGACCTCGCCGCCACCCACGCCGCCGACCGCGACCGCCTCGCCGCCGCCTACGCCGACTGGGCGGCGCGCTGTGGGGTCCGGCCCTGGGACGAGATCCGGACGCGGGACGCGGGCCGCTGAATCCTGGCGGATTCAGCTTCGCGGGAGGGACGGCACGAAGCCCGTGGCTGGACGCGCCAGCGTGCAGCGGGCCGGAGAATGACGCGGGCGGAGGCGGGGCCTCGCCGATGTCTCTACTGGCGCGGGTCGTCCTCGGGATTGATGTACCTGATGCCCCAGGGGCCGGTGCCATGAAGCTGGATGATGGTCTCCTCCTCGGTATACCCGAACATGGGCACGCCCGGAGGCATGATGGAGAAGTCACCCGTCTTCAGAGCCACCGTCTGGTCACGGTCGAACACCCGGCCGTGCGCGAAGTGGAACGTCCCCTTCAGCACGGTGACGCGCTCAAATGCCGGGTGAACGTGCGGCGCGACGATGTAGTCGGGCGGAAGCTTCAGTCGGAACGTGAAGGGCTCCTCCTTGCTCAGGTCGCCCTCGATCACGGCGATCTTCGCGGGCGGGGCCATGGACGCGATGTCGGTCCATACCAGATCCTCGGCCTTGACCATGATATGCCGATCACCTCCGCGGAACGGCAGGGAGACCTTCTCTGATCCTCCATGCATCTCCGCGAGCGCAAGGCCGCCGAGGGCTACCGCCGTCGATGCTAGAATGGCCTGCGTGCGATTCATACCAACTCCTCCTGACTGTTGTGGATAGCAGACCTCCTCTTCTGCCCCTGGGCGAGCGCCGCGTCGCGGCTTCTCACTTTAGCGCGCAGACCCGCGGCTGGCAACCGCACGGAGGAAAATGCGGGCTCCCGCAAGGCCGAGACCCCTACCCCGCCCCCGGCTCCTCCCCGATCTCCTCCGGGGGGGCGGCGCGGAGCGTCGCGTCGGCGGAGGTGAACTGCTCGAGCATGATCCCGTCGTCGGCCAGCCAGGAGAGGTGCACGGGATCGCGCCAGGTCGGCGGGCGCTCGTCGAGCTGGTAGCGCTGGTGGGGATGGAAGATCTCGACCCGCACGCCGTCCACCCGCACCCAGTACTTGGTGTGCGACCCCATATAGACCAGATCCTCGACCGTCCCCGCCACCTGGTTCAGCCGCTCCCCGGGCGCGGCGGCGCGGGCCTCCTTGTGGATGCGGATCTTCTCCGGGCGCAGGCTCAGGTTAACCCGGTCGCCGGGCTGGGCCTGGCGGTCGTTGAAGCAGACGATCCGGCCCAGGTGCTCGAGGGCGAGCTCCACGTACTCGGGCTCGGCCCGGGCGGCCACCCGGCCCGAGAAGAAGTTGGTGTCGCCGATGAACGCGGCCACGAACCCGCTGCGGGGCGCGTCGTAGATCTCGGCCGGGGAGCCGATCTGCTCGATCCGGCCCGCGTTCATCACCGCCACCCGGGCGCTCACCCCCATGGCCTCGGACTGGTCATGGGTGACGTAGATGAAGGTGATCCCCACCTCGTCGTGGATGAGGTCGAGTTCGAGCAGCATGCGCTGGCGGAGCTTGAGGTCGAGGGCGGCCAGGGGCTCGTCGAGCAGCAGCACCTGGGGCCGGTTGACGAGGGCCCGGGCCACCGCCACCCGCTGCTTCTGGCCGCCGCTGATCAGGGCGGGCTTCTTGTCCGCGTGCTCCTCCATCTGGATCAGCTCCAGCATCCGGTCCACCGCCGCCCCGATCTCGTCCCGGGGCCGCCGGGCGATGCGGAGACCGAAGGCGATGTTCTCGCGCACGGTGAGATGCGGGAACAGGGCGTAGTTCTGGAAGACGGTGTTCACCGGCCGCCGGTTGGGCGGGAGTCCGGTGACGTCGCGTCCGCCCACGAAGACCCGGCCCTCGTCGGGGCGGATGAACCCGGCCAGCATCCGGAGGAGGGTGGTCTTGCCGCAGCCGCTGGGGCCCAGCAGCGAGAAGAACGCCCCCGGCGCCACCTCGAACGACACCCCGTCCACCACGACCTTGTCGCCGTACACCTTGGTGACGTTGCGGAACTCGATGGCGGGAGCGGTCAATCGGAGGCCCTCGGGTCCGGCCTCCGAGGATCCCCCCCGGCGGCACCGGACGCCCCCGCTTTATGCCCGACCCTCCAGCCCGCCGTCAAACCCGGCCCCGTCCAGGTCGAGGCCTGGCGCGGGGGCGACGTGCGCCGTTTCAGCGTCGGAGGGGAAACACCACGCACACGCCATCCCCGCCGCCCACGTTGTCCGCCCGGTCTCCGCCGACCACGCTCAGACGTTGTTCTCCCCTCCAGTGCAGACGCCGCCACAGGTGGATGGGGAGATTGGCCAGCAGGGCGGGCGCCCCGCTTTCGTCCGGGACGATGACCGTGAGGTAGCCTCGGAAAAACGGCTGGTTCATGTACCGGCCGGTCTCGACCACGACCAGGCCGTCAGGCCAATTCGACGGAGTCTCGGGGCCCTCGGGCCACGCGTCGCGGGCCTCGCCATTCTGCGCCACGGAACGCGCGATCTCCCGGACATGATCGCGAACAGGTCGCCCACTGACCCCACGTGCCTCGGCCCCGTGGGCCTGTTCAGGATGGCCCAGTTCCGGTACCCGCCATCGGTCCTTGCCCCCGGACCAGTTATCTTCCCACTCGCCAGAGTAAGTCCACCACTCTCGGCGGCGGCGGCGAAGAGGCTCCCACCCGATGCTTTCCGGTCGGGCGGCGCCATCCCGGACCAGAGCGTACCATTGGCCGAGCCGGATGTTGTTCCACGTGGACGCCCCACCGCACCGCCGATCCAGCATCCTTCGGATTTCCTGGCCCCGTCGCGATTCCCGTTCCCCATCCGGCAGGGCGAGATAGGCGGCGTAGGCATCGCGGTACTTCTCCGGGTACAGCATCCAGAACCGGCGGGGGTCCTCGATCCAGGGGGCGCCGGAGGCCTGCCTCCGCAAGGCATCCCCCTCCTCGATCAGGGCGGCAACCATCCGCAGGCCAGGCGACTCGACCGCAGGCGCAGCCACGTCGGGCCCCGAGGCGTCCGGCATCCCAGCCCGCACCTCCGCGAGGTGGTCCCGGATTCGGCCGAGCTCAGCGTGCGTCGCCTGAGCCTCCGCGATCCGGTTCTCCCGGGTCAGGGTCTCGACCAGCCTCAGAAGAAAGGCCAGGTACTGCTCGTTAAGAGCCGCCTTGTGACGAAGGGTCTCGTGCTCGATCCTTTCCACCCTCGCGGCGGCCCCCTCCTGAAGAAGCCGGAGATCCTCGGGCTCGGTGCTGGCCAGAGGACGCGGAATCCCCTGCTCCTCCCCCAGCCGGGCGGCCTCCCTCTGGATCGCAAGAAACGCCTCGAAGCGGCCGGCCTGCCGGTGGCGCTCCTGGATCTCCCCAAGGGCCTGCCGATAGCCGTCGAACACCCGTTGCCTCTCCGCGTCCGCCGCCCCCCGGATCCTCGTCGCCGAAGCCTGGTAGGTCTCGCGGGCCCTCTCAAGCTCGGGCGGGGTCTCGGCCGAGAGCGGGGGCTCCGACAGCCCCGCAGCCGCATATGCAACAACCAGGACCGCCAATGTCCGGAATCGTCCCTTCATGTGCGAGTCCTCCCCCTGTGGGTTTGGTCTGGTGCCGGGTCCGAACAGATTGGCCAACGGCACGGACGGGAGCTGGCAGGGAACCGGCCCGCCTGGGTCGATCCGCATCCTCTTGCATGCTCGCACAGCCCCCATGAGGAGGCAAGGACCGTCTCTGGCTGAACTCAACGGTTCAGGAGTGCCCACGGACCATGGACCCGCCTCCCGACCACCGGCCTCCGACGCTTCAGGCCAGCCCTTCCATCAGCCTCCCCACCAGCCTGTCCAGCGCCTGCATGGAGAAGTGTCTGGCGGCGGTGGCGAAGTTGTGGTCGGCGACCCGTTTCCGCCGTTCCGCGTCCTGGAGCAGAGCCACCACCTCCCGGGCCGCCGCGTCGAGCCGATCCGGCGGCACCGTCACCAGCCCCCGGGCGTCCTTGCCCGCGATGCGGTCGCCCAGCGACACCACATCGAGGCCCACCGGCTTGAGGTCGGTGACATACACCGGGTACTCGAACAGCACCACCGGCAGCCGGGCGAACAGGGCCTCGATGAGCTGGTTGCCCCAGCCCTCCCAGACGCTGGGGTAGGTGACAACGTCCGAGGCGGTATAGCTGTCCCACAGGGAGTAGACCTTCTTGCCGTCCTGGATTCCCCGGGAATGGGCGATGCGGTCGCCGGCCCAGATCACCTCCACCCCCAGATCCGCCGCCTTGGCCCGCAGGGCGTCGGGATAGCCCGCGCTCAGGCCGATCCCCTCCACATACCCGGCGCAAAGCAGGACGATCCGGTTCCTGGGGCCGAAGGTCCGGCCGTCATGCAGCGGCCGGGCCTCGAGTTCGGCCCGCAGGTCCGGCTGCTGGAGCCGGTGCACCACGTCGATGGCCAGCTCCACCGCCTTGCGGTCGAGAATGCGGGTGGCCTGGAGGAACACCAGGTCGTTTTCAGCCAGACCGAGCTCGGCCCGGAAATCGCGGTTGTAGTCGTCGCGGGTCCAGGAGGGACGGTCGAAGTCGAACACGTTGGGCACCACCGTGGCCTCGATGCCCCGCCGCTCCTTCAGCGCCTTCTGGGCGATGCGGTTGATCACCACATGCCGGGCCCGGGGCAAGTCGGGCGGGGCGTGCGTCTCGTAGAGGGAGATCACGCCGGGGCAGGTGGGCTCGACCTCCCCGCTGTCCTCCCACCAGAAGTCGTGGGAGTGGATGATGCAGGGCAGGTCCAGCTCGCGCAGCAGCTCCGACACCGCCAGCATTCCCGGCAGGTTGTAGCCCACGGAGAGGATGTTGTTGGGGATCAGCACGTCCACCTTTAGATCCCGGAGCAGGGCGGCCAGCTTGGGCTTCACTACCTGCTTGTGGGCCTCGACGGCGGCCAGCAGGCCCGCCTCGTCGTAGTCGGTCAGGGCCCGGGTGGCGTTGCGGATCAGCCGCTCGGTGACCGGATGGAACGGGTACAGCTCGGGGATGAAATGCCCGCCCGGAACGTCGTCGTTCCCGGCCAGGTAGTGGACGGTGTGGCCGCGGGCCTCGAGCACGCGGCGCCATTTGTCGACTTCGAGGGACACGCCGTCGGTCCGGCCGAGGCGGTGCTGGATGAATGCGTAGGTGGCCATAATAGGGTCAGGGTTGGGGGGCAGTAGGCCGCCGAACCTCGCTGCGGCGGGGTTTCGTCGGAGCACAGGCTGAGATACGGAGCGAAGCGGGATAGGCGATGCGGGGAACCCGAAGAACGACCCCCGCCTCGGGAAGACGCTTCGTGACGTCAGGCTTTCCTGCGGCCACGTTTACGAGGCCTCCGCGACCGGCTGGTCATCGAACGGGTTTGTTCGAACCGCCAATGAATGAAGGTATGGATAGTTCGCCTCGAGGTGCTGAATGAATTCCATCCAGGAACAGACCAGGAGACGATAGACGCGTTCGATATCCTCCTCCAAATGCTGGCCGTCCGATGCCGCAAGATCGTCCAACGGGCCCTGTCGATCAAGCTCCTGCAGCAGGTGGAATACCGCCCACACCAGGTTGGTGAACGCCTCGTCCTCCGGCGATCCTGTGCTCATCAGCAGGTCCAGCAACAAGGGCTTTCCTCCTCGCAGATACTGGCGGAGACTGTCCAGATCCCCTTTGCCGCTGTCCATGGGGACATCGCTTCGCATGAACGACTCGCGAACATTCAGGAATGTTCTCTCCGACCAATCGCGGGGAACCGCCAGTTGTCGGCCGATCCGGGCGGTGTCGCCCTCGAAGACCATCAACTTTCTAAGCAGTTCCGTCCCTACCTCGCTGAAGAACACGGCCCTCCGCATATTGAGTCTCTTCTTGGCAGAAACCCTCTCCCGGTGGTGCAGGAGGCGATGGATGACCAGGGTGATCAGCAGCACCTCGAAGAACACGAAGGCGACGTCGCCGACAAAATAGAGGAAAATGTGGCGCAGGTCGCGGAACAGGAGGAAGTGAATGGCGTAGAACAGGGCCGTCAGGGAGATCAGAACCAGCGCCACAGCCACTTGCCAGTCGATGCGCCGCTTCATCGTCTCGTCTCCGTCGTCGAGGATCCAGATCCTGGCGTGCTCCGTCAGCAACCCCGCCGGTTTCGGCAGGCGCGCGTCCTTGTTCGGGGAAAGAGGCTACGTCGGCGGTCCGCCGACAGTCAAGGTTGCCCTTTCGGCCGGCCCGGCTTCACCCTGGTGACCGGGGTGGAGCGGAGCGTCTCGCCGGTGCTGGAGCCCCCAGGTTCGGCGCAGGGGGGAATCCAGCCGGGCCTTCGGGCTCCGCGGCCTCGTGGGCATGCTCCAGCAACTCATCGAGTCCGGCCTCCAACGCCCGAATCCGCACGAAGGTTGCGGCGGCCAACCGACGGAGGCTCGAACGCATTTGGAAACGCGGGAGGACCGGCGCTCCTCGAGCCTGGCGCCCGCCCCGCGTGGAGCCCGGGGGCGTTGGGCGTGACCACAGGGGCATGGACAAGGGCTATGGCATGCGATGGCGCCGCCGAGAGCCTGGGCTTGGCGGACCCCGGCGGTTCCTGCCACGCTGGCGGGGCCATGCACGACGATCACCAGCTCCACCCTCCGCGCTCCGACCGGTCCTTCGGGATCGGCGTGGGCATCCTGGCTCTCGTGGCCTTCGCGATCCGGGCGGTTCCCGGCCCCCTGCCCGTGGACGACGCCTACATCACCTTCCGCTCCGCCCGCAACCTGCTGGAAGGGCACGGGCTCACCTTCAACCCGGGCGAGATGCTGCTGTCCACGACCACGCCCCTGTTCGCGCTGATCCTGGCCGCCGTGTCGGGAATCACCCGGATCCCGCTGCCCTGGGCCGCCGTGCTGGTCAGCGGGGCCGCCGCCGCCCTGGCCACCTGGCTCCTCGCCCGCGTGGTCCGGGAGCTGACCGGGCAGGCCGCCCTTGGCCTGGCGGCGGCCGGCCTGGCCGCCGCGGTCCCCATCGACGTGGCCTACGCCCAGGCCGGGATGGAGACCACGGTCTTCGGCGCGGCGGTGCTGGCCGGGACGGCCGCGTTTCTGTTCCGCCGCGACGGGTGGACGGCCCTGATCCTGGCCGCGCTGCCGTTCATCCGGCCGGAGGGGGCGGTGGTGTCGGGCGCGCTCGCCCTGGGGCTGCTCCTCCGGCACCG
The DNA here is from genome assembly GCA_003566475.1 of PVC group bacterium. Classification (GTDB taxonomy): domain Bacteria; phylum Verrucomicrobiota; class Kiritimatiellia; order SS1-B-03-39; family PXDE01; genus PXDE01. Next base: position 7,718 of record PXDE01000036.1, read on the forward strand.
CCTGGGGTGCTGGCGCTACGCCCTGCCGGGGCTGGCCGCCGTCATCCTGTGGTGCGCGGTCACCTATCCGGTCTACGGTTCGGTGCTGCCCCATTCGGTCACCGCGAAGGCCGAGTTTTTCGAGGCCGAGGCCTGGGCGGTGGGGCCGCTCGGATTTCTTCGCCAATGGGCCTACCACTTCTATTCCCTGTTCGCCGCCGACCCCATCCATTTCCCGGCCATCCGGAACACCCGCGCCATCACCATCCTCGCGGGAGCGGCGCCGTTCGCACTGGGCTGGATCGCCCTCGCGGCGCACGGCCTTCGACACCGCCCCGCCGCGCTGCCCCTGGCCGCCGCGCCGGTCCTGCTTGCGGGCGCCTTCATCCTGGGCGGGGCGGGCCTTCCCTTCCCCTGGTACTTCGCGGGCAGCTCGTTCGCCTTCATCGCCGCCGCCGCCGCCGGGTTCGGGCGGGCCTGCCGGGCCATCCCGATAGCAGCCCTGCGCGGCCGGCTCGGCCCCGCCCTGCTGCTCATCGGCATGCTCCGCCACCTCCTGATCGGCTACACCCCCGAGGGCCGGATCCGCGACCTCGATGTCCACATCCCGCCCCACCGCGAGGCCGCCTATCTCCAGGCCGGAGCGTTCATCGCCGGCCAGGCTACCGACCCCGAGGCCCTGGTCTTCTGCGCCGAGGTCGGCGCCATCGGATGGACCTGCCCGCTCCGGGTCTGGGACGGCCAGCTCACCACGCCGGCGGAGATCTCCCGGCTGGGTGGCGCCCAGATCATCCGCCGGCACCGCCCGGAGTTCCTCACCTTCATGGGGCTCTATCCCCTGGCCCCCGGCCTGGAGGATCTCCCGCCGCGCTGGACCGCCCCCGGGGAGGACGGGCCCTCCTATGACAAGGTGTGGTCGGTGAATCTCAATGCCGCCGAGGGCCACCCGCCCCGGCACACCGTGGTGGTCTACCGGCGCCGGCCCGAGAACGCGCCGTGATGCCTGGCCCGCGGATCGTGCCTCAGGCGTGCGAGTCGGCTTCCTCCGCTGCGGACGCGGCGGGCGCATTCCTGGCATAGACGCTCGCCCAGAGGCTGCCCCCGAGCAGGCCCATCACGCCGAAGAAGAGCGGCGCGGGCGGGCCCCATCCGCCGATGGCCAGCCAAAACAGGAGGCAGGCGAGGGCGGCGACGACCAGACCCGCGCCGAGTCGGGCCAGCGATCCCAGGGCGCGGTTCCTGCGGTAGACCAGAAACGACACCGGTACGATCAGCAGAGACCCGACCCACCAGGCGGCCAGGACTCCGTGCAGCCACAAGTCCCATTCGTGGAAGACGGTGATCACACCGCCATCCGGCAGTGAACCTCTGGAGAAGTGAGCTTCAAAGGCGGATCGGGCAGGCGCATGGGGGGGATCCCACAGCGGGCGGGAATCCAAGTCCATCATGAAGCGGTGTCGTGCGACCTCGCCCTCCAAGGTGTCGGTTTCGACGACGTACGCGCTGCCCCATCGGCCATGGAACGTCATCCAGAACAGCGTCCCCATGTAGAAGAGGGCAACGAGCAGTGGCCACAGGCGCTTTTTCACCTGAGGATCCTGGTCTTACGTGCCGTTCGCTCCCTTGCGAGCCGAGTCCTCGGCAGCGCAGGAACAATCGATGGCATCGTCGGCATCGCGGAATCCGGATTACCTTCTGGAACGGACCCAGTACGCTCCTCTCCCATCGGGATGGACAGCGATGAGCCATGACGTTGCGTCTTTGGAGAACCGAAGGAAGCGGAAGCCTTCATCCTGCAGTCGTCGTTGTGGGCTTCGGCTCGCGGGCGTGATCTCGACCGGTTCCGCGCCATGGTCGACGAAATAGTCCCTGTCGCCCGGAGAGAACGTGAAGGTGCCCTCGCCAATGTTGAGATCAAGGTTGTTCTTCTCCGTGATGCCCTTCGTGCTCGGCGGCAGGATGGGCGGCAGCCATCCGCGCTCGAAGGCGCGTTCGTCCTGGGCCTGCTGAAGGTCCGAGAACCTGCTCGTGACCGTATCGCTACACCCCACGCTTGCGGAGGCCAGCCAGAGGGTCGCGACCAGGCGCACGCCACCTGCCGCGCCCGTCCTTCCCCACCAGCCGGCTCTTCCCGGCAGCCGGCTGCTGCCGACACCGGGCGGTCGTGCGGATGCGGGCTTCGTTCTCATCACCTTCGAGTGTCGGGGCCGGCGCGGAAAGGTGTCAAGCGGCCCCGCCCGGCGGCGGCGCCTTCAGCGCCCGGAACGTGCCGGTCTCGGACCCATCGGACCCATCGGACCCATCGGACGCGTCGGACCAAGCCGGGGCGAGGCCTGTGCAGCGGGCCGGGAGGGCGAGTTCCACCCCGGGCGGGATGAGCCGCGAGCGAGGGAAGGCCATAATCCGCTCCTGGCTGGCGCCCGGCTCGTTTTAGGAACCTGGGCATGGCTCCTCCCGCCGCCGCCCACCCAACTTTAGACGCGACGGCCCGCTGGCCCTGGGGTAGGGTGCCCACACGACCGAACCCCGCCTCTGCATGCCTTCCCGGAGCGAGCCCGTATGACCGAAACCGCCCCGCGCCACGCCCTCATCAGCGTTTCCGACAAGACCGGCCTCGACACCTTCGCCCGCGCTCTGGCCGACCAGGGCTTCACCCTGCTCTCCACCGGCGGCACCGCCCGGGCCCTCCGCGAGGCCGGGCTGGAGGTCACCGACATCTCCGACTTCACCGGGTTCCCCGAGATCCTCGACGGCCGGGTGAAGACCCTCCACCCCCGCGTCCACGCCGGCCTGCTCTACCGCCGCGACACCCCCACCCATGTCGAGACCATGGCCCGCGAAGGACTGGCCGGGATCGATGTGGTCTGCGTCAACCTCTATCCCTTCGAGGCGACGGTGGCCAATCCGGAGGTGACCTGGGACGAGGCCATCGAGCAGATCGACATCGGCGGCCCCACCCTCATCCGCGCCGCCGCCAAGAACATGGAGTTCGTCACCGTGGTGACCGACCCCGCCGACTACGGCCGGGTGACCGAGACCCTGGCCGACGGCGGCGAGGCGCTGGACATGCTCCGGCGCGAGCTGGGGATCAAGGCGTTCGCCCGGATCAGCGCCTACGACGCGGCCATCGCCAACTGGCTTTGCCGCGGCCTGCCCGAAAGCGCGGAGGAGGGCGCCTCGTTCTCCGCCGTGTTCACCCAGGGCCGTCGCCTCCGCTACGGCGAGAATCCGCACCAGGAGGCCACCCTGTACCTGGAGCCGCGCCGGTCCGCCGAGGGCATCGCGGGGGCCGAGGTGCTCCACGGCAAGGAGATGTCGTACAACAACTATCTGGACGGCGATGCCGCCGTGGGCGCGGCCCGCGAGCTGGCCGGCGGGCCCGGCGCGGTGGTCATCAAGCACAGCAACCCCTGCGGCATGGCCACCGGAGCCACCCTGGCCGAGGCCCTGGCGGCGGCCTGGGACGGCGATCCGGTGTCCGCCTTCGGCAGCGTCATCGCCCTCACCCAGACCGTGGACGCCGGCGTGGCGGAGTTTCTGGCCAAGCGGTTCGTCGAGGTGGTGATCGCCCCGGACTACGAGCCCGACGCCCTGGCCCGTCTCCGCAGGAAGAAGCAGATCCGCCTGCTCCGGCTTCCCGCCGTCGGAAAGCCTCCCGGCGCCGGACTGGATCTCCGCCAGGTCGGGGGAGGGCTGCTGGTGCAGGACCGCGATCTCGGCCTGGCCGAGATGTGGACCTCGCCCACCTCCGCCTCGTTCCCCGAGGACAAGATGGCCCTGGCCGAGTTCGGGGTGAAGGTGGTCAAGCACGTCAAGTCCAACGCCATCGTGCTGGTCCGCGAGCAGGCTCCGGGCCAGTTCTCCCTTCTGGGCATGGGGGCGGGCCAGCCCAACCGGGTGGACTCCGTGCGCAAGCTGGCCCTGGCCCGGGCCCAGGAGAACCTCGAGGCCATGCACGAGGCCAATCCGTCCTACGGCAGCACCCTGGCGGATTTCACCCAGAAGGCCCTGTCCGAATGCGTGCTCGTGTCCGACGCCTTCTTCCCGTTCCCGGACAGCGTCGAGCATGCCGCCGAAGCCGGCATCCGCCTCGTGGTCCAGCCCGGCGGCTCGGTGAAGGACGAGGAGGTCATCGCGGCCTGCGACCGCCTCGGCGTGGCCATGTGCTTCACCGCCATGCGGCACTTCCGGCACTAGGCCATGCGCGCCCTGTCCATCCCTCTGCTGGTGGCGCTGGCCACCGTCCCGCTGCTTCCGGCCCCGTCCGGGGCCGAGGAGGCGCCCCTCGACCTCAACCGGCTGCTCTTGCAGGTGCGCGAGGTGGCGGGAACCCTCGCCCAGCACGGCTACAGCGAGGTGCCGGGCGATGCCCTGGACGTGCTCAACGCCCTGGTCCGCTCCGTGGACCCGGGGCTGGAGGTGCTGACGCCCGAGGCGGCCGAGGCCCGCCTCCACGCCTGGCGGGGGCGGGCCTGGGCCACCGGCCTCCAGATGGGTCTCGACGAGGGCCGGGCCGTC
>PXDE01000252.1 GCA_003566475.1 PVC group bacterium
CGGGCTCTGGAGAGGTTCTGTGTTAAATAACGATTCATATCCAGCCGCCCACGCACATAGGCCATCTCGCGCCGGGTCTCTTCATACTGTTGAAAAATGGAGTGCCCCAAAAGCTCACGGGTATACTTCGCAAACAGATAGATCAACACCTCAAAAAAATCACTCTGCTCAGCATCGAGTGATGTCTGATAGTTGGGAAACTTGATCTTTCGGCAGTAGCTCAGCCACCACAGAATATGCTGTTGGATGGCATGCACATTTTTCGTGGTTAGCCTCTTGCCTTCTTCATAGAAGATCTTGGGCAGCAGATTGATCTTCCTCCCCTCATAGTGGATAACCCCTACATACTTGTTAGACTTGACTTCACTGGTCTTGTGGAGGAACTGCAGGAACCGCTGAGCCTCTACTTTCTCCTCTTCTTCATTCTTTCCAAAATAGTAACCGGATTTCTCCCTCTGATTCCAGATATCATCCAGAAAGATCTCCAGGCCTTCAAACTCCTCTGAGAGTACTTCCCTGTTCTGGTATTCAAAGAGATTGATCATGCCCTGCCGGTGATTTCAAGAGGCCAAACGTGTTCGCCATCCTTAATCTTTAGTCCGGCATGTGACAGGATTTCTTTTACCTCTTTTTCATTATTCATAAAGTATTCCAGTAACAAGGGAATCACCCTTCGGTTCATACGCTGCTCAAGAGAGATATGATTCTTCATGAAGTAACTGTGCCCAATCTGAAAATCGTGACCTTTCAGTTTGATGATGCGTTCATTTATTTTCCGAAGCACATCGGCATCATGCACCTCTTCTCCGTGAATTTCATACTTGGGATACATTGCTTCAAATTCAAACCGGCGCCGGAGGGCTATATCCAAAAGGGCGATCGACTTATCAGCGGTATTCATTGTACCGATGATGTAGAGGTTTTCCGGTACAGAAAAGTTTTCGCCGGATGGAAGCTTCGCCGGAATATGCAATTCTCGTCCATATCGCTTATCCGGTTCAATGAGAGTGATCAGCTCACCGAATACTCGGGAGATATTTGCCCGGTTGATTTCATCGATAATCAAAACGTAATTTTTTCTCTCAACAATTTCGGTTACTCCAGGTGTTCTACCCATTTCAAGTAGCTGATCAAGCAGAGGTGAATAGTAACCTGAAAGCCCCTGAATATTTAGCAATGACTCAGAATCATACATTTTATTGAGAGTTCTGATACTGAGTGTGTGATTTGAAGTACCACTGGCTTTTCTGAATTCAATAGACCGTTCATTTACATTGGTAATGAAATAGGATACCCGTTTTCTTTCCACCTCCAGCTCATCGACGTCACCTTCTATCAATGGTGAGATAAAATCATTGAAAACCGTATCAAAGGATTTCTTTTTAGTAATGAGCCTGTCAGACTCCTTTAGATTTTTTAATGCACGGTCACAGATATCTTTGAAGATTCCATCCACACGGTTAAAAGTTAAGTCGTTGCCATTTTCAATGTCTGGCCTCAGACCCTGTATAAAATCCTCATAACTGTAATTTTGGTGGAAGGTTATGAACTCGATATTATCTTCAATCCGGCTATTGAAAACTTGCTTTGCTTCGTCATAGTCTTGAATGATTCGTCCTTCCACTATCTCAGCAGCACGTTTAATGGTGTTATAAGTTTTTCCCGTTCCGGGCGGGCCATAAAAGATGGTGTTGAGCGGATATAAAATTGGAACTTTTTTAGTCTCTTCTACCATAACTCCCGGCCCTTTACCTTTTAAAAGCTTTTCAAGTAATACATCACTGTTCGCAACCCTGACTATCCAGGGATTATGCACATTTGGATAAATACTTCTATAGCTGGATTTGGCAAACTTTTTGTCTAATGCTTTCCCAACCAAATAAGAGGCGTCAAGAAAATCCTCAATTTCAACATCATCAGGATCAAGTATAGCAAAAATCGTATCAGATAGATCATCTTTAAATCCATCTCTTGCTTCAAGGCCTGGATACTTTACCAATAGTTCTTCCAACTTTGAGCGATAAACATGAAACGCAAGTTCAATTTTTTTATTTTTAAACTGTATAAAAGTCAAATACTTACCCCCGACAGTTAAGTGGAGGTAAAAATCGACCGCAGCAGCATACAGATTTGGATGATTCTCATGCATTCCAAGTTTGTTGACAAGAAATCTCACAGATGAAAAAAACTTTCTTACAGCAGTTTCATTATTAATTTTCCGGACTGTAGTCTGTAATCTCTTCCACTTTAAATCAATTCTGGATTTTTCTGCTATTTCGATCAGAGTTTCATATTCCTCTTTCGTTGCTGTAAAGTTCGTCCCTTGGTTTCCGATTTTTAAGTCCTTTAAATCCTCAATTTCTTTAATCTGCTCATAGGTAATCGGGCGTTCAGATAGATTGTGCGTAACCCTCAGTTCCACTTGATCAAATGGCTCATCTTTCAGCTCTTCCTTATAGTAGGGTACCTCATCCTCATTGACTATATCTTCACGAACATTCGATTCCACTTCACAAAGTGCATAACAGCCGCGACGGTCACCCGAAGCCCAGATGATCACTTTATCACCGGGCTTGATCTTTTCTTTATGGGCATTTACACGCCAGCTTGTTAACACCTTGTCTTTCAGTGCTTGTTCCACATCAAACAATGACGGATTGCCCTGAAATAGCCAATAATTCGTATCTGAGTCGGACTCAATTTGTCTCTTGTTAACCCAAAGTATATCCTGAAAGACAA
>PXDE01000503.1 GCA_003566475.1 PVC group bacterium
CCCCCCGGGAGGCCCGGCAGGAGGGCGACTACACCACCACCCGCATGGCCATGGCCTGGCACACGGTGGGCTTGCAGCATCCCGACGCCCCCGCCCTCGACGTCCTGGCCGAGGTGGTGGGACGGGGCCGCAGCTCCCGGCTGGTCCAGAGCGTGCAGGAGGACCGGGGGCTGGTGACCTCGGTCTCGGCCTGGTCCTACACCCCGAATCATCCCGGCCTGTTCGCGGTCTCGGCGGAAATGCCGCCGGAGAACGAGGCCGAGGTTCGCGAGGCCCTGGCCGCCAAGGTCGCGGGCTGGGCGGACGCGGAGTTCTCGGACGAGGAGATCGAGCGGGCCAAGCGCCGGCTGCTGGTGTCCGAGCTGCGGTCGCTCACCACCATGGCCGGACAGGCCCGGGCCTACGGGTCGTCGGAGTTCTACACGGGGAATCCGGGCTTCGGCCGCGCCTACCTGGCCGCGGTGCAGGAGGTGACCGCCGACCGGCTCCGGGAGGTCGCCCGGACCTATCTGACCGACCGCAACCGCACTACGGTGGTCCTGGCCCCGCATGCGGAGGTCACTGTCGGGACGGCCGAAGAGGTGGCGGCCGAGGTGCCGCCGGTGCGCCGGATCGAGGTGGACGGGGTGCCGGTGATCGTCCGCAGCGACCCCCGCCTGCCCTTCGTCCATCTGGCGGCGGTGTTCCGGGGCGGACTGCTGGCCGAGTCCGAGGAGAACAATGGCATCACCTCCCTGGTCGCCGACCTGCTTACCCGCGGCACCTCGGCCCGCACCGCCCGCGACATCGCCGAGACTGCCGAGGGCCTGGGGGCCACCCTGAGCGGATTCGGGGGCCGCAACAGTTTCGGGCTGACCGGCACCGCCCTCACCTCGGACGCGGACGTGCTGGCCGGGCTGTTCGCGGACTGCCTGGCCGACAGCCAGTTCCCCGAGGCGGAGTTCGCGCGGCAGCGGGCGATCCAGATCCAGCGGGCGCGTCAGCTCGAGGAGCGGCCCATGGACGTGGCCCAGCGGGTGCTCCGGAAGGCGCTCTACCCGAACCATCCCTACCGGTTCCATCCGCTGGGGGCGGAGGAGGCGCTGACCCGGCTCGACCGCGACGCCCTCCGGGCCTACGCCCGGCGGCTGATGGTGCGCGGCAACGCCGCCCTCGCCGTGTTCGGCGATGTGGACGAGGCGTCGGCCCGGGAGATCGCGGGCCGGATCGTGGCCGCCCTGCCCGAGGGCTCCGCCGCCGCCTGGGAGCATCCGCCGGCCGCCCCGGAGCTGCCCGCCCGGGTCGAGCGCCGCGAGCCGCGGGCCCAGTCCATCCTGCTCATGGGCTTCCCGGGGGTGGCCATCGGCCATCCCGACAGCGATGTGCTCGAACTGATCCAGGACTCGATGTCGGGCCTGGCCTCGAACTTGGGGGTCGAGGTGCGCGACCGCCGGGGGCTGGTCTATTTCATAGGGGCCTTCCAGATGCTGGGGCTGGAGCCGGGGCAGGTCACCCTGTATGCCGGAACCCGCGAGGACGCGGTGGGCGAGGTCGAGGAGCTGATGCGGGCCGAGCTGGCCCGGCTGAAGGAGACGGGGCTCACCGCCGAGGAGATCGGCCGGGCCCGGGCCCGGCTGCTCGCCCAGCACGCCCGGTCGCTCCAGGACAATCTGGGCCTGGCCCAGATGAGCGCCCTCTACGAGATCTACGGACTGGGCTACGACTACGCCTTCCGGCTCCCCGAGCGCCTCGCCGCCATCGACGCCGAGGCCACCCGGGAGGCCGCCCGGACCTACTTCGACCCCGCCTGCGAGGCGGTGACCCTGGTCCTGCCGCAGCCGAGGGAGCCGTAGACCACTGCTCTGAGACATCCACACGGATGCCGCTCTCCCTCGCAGACTCGGTCGAGCGGCCGCTACAGGGCGCTGGGTACTGCCTTGAGGTCTCATCGCCCCGGTCCTGCTGGCCCTGCATGCCTGCGGCCGCAACTGAGACTGCCCGGAAACACCGAACACCGCCATGTCCCACAAGCTACTGTTTGCCAACAGGATGGCTCCGACGTGGCACGGCGCTTCCAGCCCGTGCCGGTGCGAGAGAGGATCCCGAAACGACCATAGTCGGCGGAAGCGCTTCCCATGGCCGGATCGGGACTGCACCTCGCTCGGCTCCGGGCTAGAAGCCCGGGCCACGGGGGGCCGGCCCACATCGCATATCCCACAACCCATAACTTGTCCGACGTAGCGCCTTGGCGAAGTCGGATCGGCGCCGCCTGTCTCAGCCCTCATCCGGCTTAATCCAGCGGTTCTGCGGCCGTCACTGACCACGGGACAGATTCCCCCTTCCGTGTCACCGAAGCGGCCCGGCTCTTGACGCATCCAGCCCGGCGGAGATATTTCCTGGTGAGCATGAACCGAAGAAAGCTCTCCGTTGAATGCGGCCTGAGGGCCGCAGCCCTGGCCGCGCTGGCAGCGGTGGTGGCGGGATGCGCGACGCCCCGGTCGCGGATCCGGGCCGATCCCGAGCGGTTCGCCTCGTATCCTCCGGAGGTGCAGGAGCTGATCCGGGCCGGGCGGATCGACATGGGATTCACACCGGACCAGGTGGAGATGGCGCTGGGGCGGCCGAACCGGGTGTCGCGGCGCTCGGTGGCGGAAGGGGATGAGGTCACGATCTGGGTCTATCTGGGATCCCGCACGGTGACGGATTCGGGCCGCGTGTATGGGACGAGCCGGGCGGGCCGTCATC
>PXDE01000491.1 GCA_003566475.1 PVC group bacterium
AGGTTCACATGGCTTCCAGCCATCCTTGCCCGGCCCCCGTCTCCGGCGTGCCGCGCCGCAGTCAGGCGAAGGCGGGCGGAAGCCAAGGCGGTGTCGCCCGGGGTGGAGAGACGATGCGGCTTGGTGAGCCGGAGGGATCGAAGTGAACGCCGGGCCTTGGCTGAGCCATGCCACCGCAGTCCAGGACCGGAGGCCCGCCGGCCAGGCGCGCCCCCCCATGGACTGCGGCGGGAAGGGAGGTCTGCCGACCGCCACGCCGCCTTGGCTTCCGCCCGCCTTCGCCTGACTGCGGCGCGGCACGCCGGAGACGGGGGCCGGGCAAGGATGGCTGGAAGCCATGTGAACCTTTCGTTCTTACGTGCTTGATGGGCATGGCATGCTTGGGTGTCTCAGAGCACGAGTCAGGAGTGAGCAGCCTTCAGGTTTCCGCCTTCAGGTTTCAGGTTTCAGCCTTCAGGTTTTCCGCCCACCGGTTTCCAACCGACGTGGGCCGGGCGACCCCGCGGGAGTGCGGGGCCGCCCGGCCGGAACCAGGAACGGGGCCGGAGGTCAGTCCAGGGTTCCGTTCAGGACGAGCTGGGCCTCCTGGCGGAGGGTGAGCACCGCGCGGAGTTCCTCGCGGGCCTTCTTGAGCTCCTCGGCCTGCTTGGCCCGGGCTTCACGCAGGGCGGTCAGCCGCTCGGCGATGGTCTCGGGGGTGGCGCCGGCATCGGCAAGGAGCTGTCGCAGGGCGGTCGCCTCGTCCACACCCTGTTCGTCGCCTCCCCAGGGGGCTGCGTCCCCGCCCTCCGCCGTTCTCGCGCGGGCCCGTCGGGCCATGGCCTGCATGGCCCCCTGCTGGCGGACCGCGTTGACCCGGTTGATCAGCGGCTCGATCACCGTCCATTCCTCGTCGGTGGCCTGGAGCTGCTCGCGGATCTGCTGGTTCCGGCGGGCCTGCCACTGCTGGCGCATCTCCTCGAGGTTGGGTCCGCCCTCGCGGCCGGCCCAGGCCGGACGCTCCCGGCCTTCCCGCGCACCCTCGCCGCCGGGGCGCGTCCGCCGGCCCGGGGCGGCCTCCTGGCCGAACGCGGGCAGGGCCAATGCGGCCCCGAGGGCCAGCAAGCCAAACGTCTTCATCTTCTGCATCATCGATCTCCATGGTGTGGGTGGGTGCCGCGGCCCGGCCGGCAGAGCCTCCGGACCGCTCAGGGGTTCTCCCTATGCGCATACAACGGCCTCAGGTCGGATTTATTGCCGGGCCGCGCCCGGTGCGGGGTCAGGCGATCCCCCGCTCGACCTCGCCCTGCTTGCGCAGTTCGCGCTTCACGATCTTCCCGGCCGCGTTCTTGGGCAGGTCGGGGATGATGCGGACCTTGCGGGGAACCTCGTGGCGGCCCAGGTGGTCGAGACAGAAGGAGCGGATGGCCGCGCTGTCCGCCTCCTGGCCTTCCCGCAGCGAGATGAAGGCCACCGGGATCTCGCCGTGGGTGGGGTGCGGCTCGCCCACCACCGCCGCCTCCCGCACCGCCGGATGCTGGTAGAGCACCTCCTCCACCATGCGGGGGTACACGTTCATGCCGTTGACGATGATCATGTCCTTGATCCGGTCCACGATGGAGAAGTACCCGTCCTCGTCCACCGTCCCCAGGTCGCCGGTGCGGAACCACTCGCCGAAGAACGAGGCGGCGGTCTCCTCGGGCTGGTTCCAATAGCCCGCCATCACGTTCGGGCCCCGCACGCAGATCTCCCCGATCTCGCCGACCGGCGGCTCCCGGCCCTCGCCGTCCAGAATCCGCATCTCCACCCCGGGCACGGCCAGGCCCACCGTGCCCGGCCTGCGCTCGCCCCCGATGGGGTTCACGCAGGTCACCGGCGAGCATTCGGTGGGGCCGTCGCCCTCGTAGATCCTCACCCCGAATTTCGCCTCGAACTGGCGCATGATCTCCACCGGCATGGCCGCCCCGCCGGACACCGCGTAGCGCAGCCCCCGGATGCCCTCGGCCGCCTCGCCCTCCAGGCGCAGCATCACCGCGTACATGCTGGGCACGCCGAGGAAGATGGTGGCCTGGTGCTTCCGGATGGCCCGGGCCACCCCCTCGGGGTCGAACTTGGGCACGGGCACGAAGCTCATCCCATGGAGCAGGGGATAGAGCATGCCCGCCGTGGCCGCGAAGGCGTGGAACATGGGGAGCACGGTGAGGAACCGGTCCTCGCCGGGCTGGCCCCCCAGCGCCTCGGCCACGCTGAAGGTGTTGGCCACCAGGTTGCGGTGGGTGAGCATGGCCCCCTTGGGGCGGCCGGTGGTGCCCGAGGTGTAGATGAGCGCGGCCAGATCCTCCTCCGGATCGAGCGCGGGGGCGGGCGGCTCGCCCCCGGTGGCCAGGACATCCGCCCACCGGACGTCGTCCGGCCGGGCGGGGCTGTCGCCGATGCAGGCCACATGGTCCAGCCCCGGCACCTCGCCCCGGAACGCCTCCACCGCCGGACCGAAGCCCTCGAAATAGACCAGCCCCCGGGCCCCGGCGTCGGCCAGGATGTAGGCGACCTCTTTGGGATTGAGGAGCAGGTTCACCGGAACCACCGTGCCTCCGGCCTTCTGGATGCCCAGATAGGCGGCGGCGAAGGCCTCGGAGTTGATGCAATAGAGCCCGACCTTGTCGCCCCGGCCCAGGCCGCGGGAGGCCACCCAGGCGGCCACGCGGTCGGACTGGGCATGGAGCTGGCGGTAGGTGGTGGCGCCCCGGTCCGACACGATGGCGGGAAGGTCCGGATGGGCGGCCGCCTGGTCGGCGAACCTCTGGGGGATGGTCAGTCCTTTCCACGGCTGCGGCATCGTCGCGTCTCCTCGGCTGGGGTGGATGCGGCGGGCGGGGAATGTGCCCGGTTCGGGAACCCTACCAAGGAACCCGCCGCGGCGGCCAGCGGGTTCGCGGGCGAGGGCGTGGGGGAAGGGGGCAGTGTTCAGGGTTCAGGAGAGTGGTCAGGGGTCGGTGGTCAGTGACGGCCGCTGGTCCGATGGGCCAGCCGGATGAGGGCAATGAGACACCACGGTAGTACCCAACGCCCTGTAGCGGCCGCTCGACCGAGTCTGCGAGGGAGAGCGGCTTCCGTGAGGGTGTCTCAGAGCAGTTAGGGCCGCTGAACCCCGCCGCAGCGGGGTTCAGGCGGATGGAGGGTGAGACTGCACGCCGGAGGAAACGGCTGGAAGCCGTTGCTACGGGTGGCGCGTGCCCAGGCACCGTAGCTACGGCTTCCAGCCGTGGCCCCAGCGTGTCGAGCGGGCAAATCGTGATTCTCACCTTATCTTGATCGAGCGCATGCCTCGGAGAAGGGCTGACCGGGAGGGCGAGTCCCGCCACGGGCGCATTCGCGTCAACCTAAGGCGTAACAAGTTATCCAGAAGCATGTTATGGGCTGGAATCCATGGTGGGGCTGAGTTCGTCCACTTCTGACATCCTCGGGTGCTGGGTCACGCCGCCTTGCTACCGACATCTCGGGACGCCCACCCCGTTTTGGACACGTAAACTGACGATCGTACGCTTACGTGTCCGTCATGCGCCACCCCGAACCATGTGGGGCATGTGTCATATTATGCTGATATACAATGGTCTACATTCATTCCTGTCGCCGGATAGGGATTCGGAAGATGGACACGTAAACTGACGATCGTATGTTTACGTGTCCAGCTTACTCCTTCGCTGGCAGCACGGAATCCGGCCTGGGGCGTTCGTATCGGCCTTGCCAGCCGCAAAAAACCTCCATGGACCTGGTTCTTTCGGTTCCTGCGCTGGCCACACACGGTCTGCGCGGGTTCGCCGAAGTAGGACGAAGAAGAACCTTCGGTAAATGTCTGGACAGGAATTGATTGCGTCTTAGGTTGACGCGAATGCGCCCTGCGGGAACAGCGAGGTACTGGCATGCATCGCGCCATCCGTCTCACCCCTTATCCGGCTGACCACAGACCAGCGTGCCTAGTCCAGTCCCGGCAGCCCGAACCCCTCGCGGCGCGCCGCGTCGGCCAGGCGGGTGTCCAGGCACATCATCTCCAGCCCGGAGGGCCGGTGGTCGGCGGCGAGAAGGGCGGCGGCGAGCTGGAGGGCGTCGGCCGCCCGCAGGGCGTGCACCCGGAGCATCCGTTCGGCGGCCTGTCGGCAGGCCTGGCCGGGGAGGACCTCGGTCCAGGCCTCCCGAAGCGCGGTCAGCCGGCGTTCGGCGGCCCGTGTCTCCGCCTCGCCCAGCCGCCCCTCCCGCTCCAGCCGCATGATGGCCGAAACGCACTCCACGGGGGTGCCCCACCAGGTGACCACGTCCGGATCCTGCCCTAGCGCGTCGCGCATGGCGTCGGACCGGTCCTGACGGACCAGCAGGGGCACCACGGCGGAGGCGTCCCAGTACCTCATCGGCTGCCTTCCCGGTCGGCCAGAAGCGCGGCCAGGATGTCGCCGCCCTTCCGCGGCCGGGGCAGGGCCAGGCGGTCCAGCGCCTTCAGGTCCGGCTTCCGTCGGGGGGGGCTGGCCAGGCCCCGGCGGACCAGATCCAGGCTCCGGGAGTCGGTCGGCCCCGGTCCTGTCCCTAGCGGTTCCAGCCGGGCCACCGGTTGCTTCCGATCCAGAATCAGGATGCTCTCCCCTTCCCGGACCCGGTCGATGAGTTCGCTGAGGTGGTTTCGGGTATAAGAAATGTTAGCCTTCTTCATAGCGCCAACATAGCCATATCAGCAGGATCCAATCAAGCGTGCGGACCTACCCCCGCCGGATCCCGACGTGGGTCTCCTGGAGGGAGCGGACGCCGCCGTGGCCGGCCTTGGCGGCGGCGATGCCCCGGGCCGAGGCGAGGGCCCCGGCCAGGGTGGTGACGTAGGGAATGCGCTGCCGGATGGCCGCCTTGCGGATGTAGGAGTCGTCGGTGAGGCTCAGCCGTCCGGCCGGCGTGTTGATGACGAGCTGGACCTGGCCGTTGGTGATCGCATCCACGATGTGGGGTCGTCCCTCGTGGAGCTTGAGGATCCGTTCGCAGGGGATGCCCTGTCCGACCAGGAACTCGTGGGTGCCGGTGGTGGCCAGAATGCCGAAACCGGCGGCCACGAACTCCCGGGCCGCCTCGGCCAGGATCTCGTTCTTGTCGATAACGCTGATGAGCACCGTGCCCTCGGTGGGCAGGGGCGACTTGGTCGCCTCCTGGGCCTTGTAGAAGGCCATGCCGAAGGAATCGGCCAGGCCCAGCACCTCGCCGGTGGACCGCATCTCGGGGCCGAGCAGGGGATCCACCTCGGGGAACATGTTGAAGGGGAATACCGATTCCTTGACTCCGAAATGGCCAAGGGGCGCGTCGGACAGATCGGGCAGGGGATCGCCCATCATCAGCCTGGTGGCGATGCCGGCCATCTGGATGTCGCAGACCTTGGAGACCAGAGGGACGGTGCGGGAGGCGCGGGGGTTGGCCTCCAGCACATAGACCACGTCGTCCTCGATGGCGTACTGCATGTTCATAAGCCCCACCACCCCCAGCTCGCGGGCGATCTTCTCGGTATAGTCGCGGATGGTCTCGATGTGCGTGGCTCCGATGGAAACCGGGGGGATCACGCAGGCCGAGTCGCCGGAATGGACCCCCGCCCGCTCGATGTGCTCCATGACGGCGGGGACGATCACCGAGGTGCCGTCGGACAGGGCGTCGGCCTCGCATTCGAGGGCTTCGCGCAGGAACCGGTCGAGCAGGATGGGCCGGTCGGGGGTGACCCCCACCGCCCGCTCGACGTACTCGCGCAGGGCGGGCTCGTCGTACACCACCTCCATACCGCGCCCGCCGAGGACGTAGGAGGGACGGACCATGAGGGGGTAGCCGATGCGCCCGGCCACCGCCACCGCCTCCTCCACGGTGGCGGCCATGCCCGCCTCGGGCATGGGGATGCCGAGGCGCTCCATCATCTTCGCGAACAGATCGCGGTCCTCGGCGGCGGCGATGGTGGACACGGACGTGCCGAGGATGCGCACTCCGGCCGCCTCCAGCTCGGCCGCGAGGTTCAGCGGGGTCTGGCCCCCGAACTGCACGATGACCCCCTCCGGCCTCTCCTTCTCGTAGATGGCCAGCACGTCCTCGAGGGTGAGGGGCTCGAAGTAGAGCTTGTCCGAGGTGTCGTAGTCGGTGGAGACGGTCTCGGGATTGCAGTTGACCATGACGGTCTCGATGCCCATCTCGCGGAGGGCAAACGCGGCGTGGCAGCAGCAATAGTCGAACTCGATCCCCTGGCCGATCCGGTTGGGGCCGCCGCCCAGAATCATCACCTTGCGGCGGCCGTCGGCCGGAGGCGAGGCGTCGGGCGCGTGGTAGGTCGAGTAGAAGTAGGCCGCGTCCTCCACCCCGCACACCGGAACCGGATGCCATCCCGCGACCACCCCCAGGGCGATCCGCCGGGCCCGGATGTCGGCCTCGGGGACGCCAAGGATCTGGGCCAGGTAGCGGTCGGCGAAGCCGTCTCGCTTGGCCTGGACCAGGAGGTCGTCCGGCGGGAGCCCGCCCCGGTGGGCTAGGATGCGCTCCTCTAGATCCACCAGCTCCTTCATCTGATCGAGGAACCAAGCCTTGATGTGGGTGACCCGGTGGAGATCCTCCACGGTGGCCCCCTTGCGCAGGGCCTCGTAGAGGATGAAGTGCCGTTCGCTCGAAGGCTCGGCCAGGAGGGCCAGAAGGTCCGCAAGCGGCTTGCCGTGGAAGCCCGAGGCGAACCCCAGCCCGTAGCGGCCGCACTCCAGGGACCGGATGGACTTCTGGAACGCCTCCTTGTAGGTTCTGCCGATGCTCATCACCTCG
The DNA here is from genome assembly GCA_003566475.1 of PVC group bacterium. Taxonomy (GTDB): domain Bacteria; phylum Verrucomicrobiota; class Kiritimatiellia; order SS1-B-03-39; family PXDE01; genus PXDE01. The sequence continues at coordinate 6,790 of PXDE01000491.1, forward strand.
CCCACCGCCCGCATCTGGGTGCCCAGCCGGTCCTGGGCCCCCCGGAACTTCTCAAACGCCCAGCGGGGGAACTTGATCACCACGTAGTCGCCGGAGGGGGTGTAGCGGTCGAGGGTGCCGTCGCGCCAGTAGGGGATCTCGTCGAGCGTCTGGCCGGCGGCCAGGAGGGTGGAGACCCGGGCGATGGGGAAGCCGGTGGCCTTGGAGGCGAGGGCGGACGAGCGCGAGGTCCGGGGGTTGATCTCGATGATGACCAGCCGACCGGTCTGCGGATCGTGGGCGAACTGCACGTTGGTGCCGCCGATGACCTCGATGGCCTCGACGATGGCGTAGGCCCAGGTCTGGAGCCGTTTCTGGACCTCGTCGGAAATGGTCAGCATGGGCGCGCTGCAGAACGAGTCGCCGGTGTGCACGCCCATGGGGTCGATGTTCTCGATGAAGCACACCGTGATAAGCCGGCTGTCGGCGTCGCGGACGATCTCCAGCTCCAGCTCCTCCCAGCCTAGCACGGACTCCTCGATCAGAATCTGCCCGATCAGACTGGCCGCGATGCCCCGGGCGGCGATGGTTCGCAGTTCCTCGACGTTGAAGGCCAGCCCGCCCCCGGTGCCGCCCATGGTGTAGGCCGGGCGCACCACCACCGGGTAGCCCAGCCGGGAGGCGATCTCCTCCGCCTGTTCCACCCTGTAGGCGAGCTCGCTGCGGGGCATCTCGATCCCTAGCCGGGTCATGGTGTCCTTGAAGGCCAGCCGGTCCTCGCCCCGTTCGATGGCGTCCGCCTTGACCCCGATGATCTTCACCCCCAACCGTTCCAGGACTCCGGTCCGGTGGAGTTCGAGACCCAGGTTCAGCCCGGTCTGTCCGCCCAGATTGGGGAGGAGGGCGTCCGGGCGCTCCTTCTCGATGATCTGGGTCAGCCGCTCCACGTTCAGCGGCTCGATGTAGGTGGCGTCGGCCATGCCGGGGTCGGTCATGATGGTGGCCGGGTTCGAGTTCACCAGCACGATCTCGTACCCCAGGCTGCGCAGCGCCTTGCAGGCCTGGGCCCCGGAATAGTCGAACTCGCAGGCCTGCCCGATGACAATGGGCCCCGACCCGATGATCAGCACTTTGCGCACGTCGTCCCGTCTCGGCATGAAATGACTCCTGGGTTGGGAGCAGAGCCTGCGGCACTCCGGAGGGGAGGACAAGCGAAACCGGATCGGGGGCATCGGAAATGGGGCCGGCCCTGCCGTCGCCCGGCGGAATGGCCTGGCTCGCCAACGACCCGAAGGACGCCTCGGGTCTCCGTCAGCTCCCGGCCGGCAGGTCGAGCCGGACCAGCGCGTCGCGCCGGATCGTGACCGCCCCGGCGGCGGCCGCGGTGCCGGTCACGCCGTCGGGGCCCACCGAGTCCAGGTCCAGCGTGATCCGCCCGCGGTCCGCCAGCAGTATCTGGACCGCCGAGCGTGCCCTTCGTGGGGAGGCCCGCGATTCGGAGGCGAACTGAATGGCGCTGATCCGCTCCATGGGCACGTCGAGGTCGGCGAACGGGGTGTTGATGGTGGCCACGCCATCGGCGATGCCGGTGACGGTTCCGGCGAGACGGTCGCCGTTGTTGAAGACCACCGTGTCCTGGTCGGTGGGGCCGGTCGGCTCGGCGCCTTCGGGGAGGGGGTCGGTCCAGGGCTCGGCCCGCAGGTCGGCGACGACATGGGGGAAGGCCTGGGACACCATGAAGACCAGGCCGTCCCCCCGGCCTCGGAATCCATCCGGATCCCGAGCCCGGATGCCTTCCCGGCCGTTAACCCGGACCAGAAACGCGGCTTCCTCGGGGTGGACGAAGACCTCGAACTCGGCCTGGTTCGTTCCCGCAGGAAGGCCCATCGGGTATTGGGCCATCCGATGGTTTCGGCCGTCCCGCATCCGGTTGAGGAAGAGATTGGTGCCGGAGATCTGGAGACTGTATGCGTTGCGGGGCGCGCTGTCCCGGGCGTCGGCATAGACATAAACGAGCAGGTTCGGGTGGTGGGACCATTCCAGCGTGAAGGCGAGGCGAAGCCCCTGTCGCCGCAGGTTCCGGATGTTGCGGCCCACGAACGACTGCCCCACGATCTCCATCCGCTGGTCGCGGATTTCCCACCTTCCGGTATTCCGGGGGGAACTGAACCGCCAGTCCCGCTTTTCGCCGGGGCCGTCAAGATAGGGCTGCGAGGCCGAGGTCTGGGGCGACAGGGATGCGATCATCGCGGCAGGCATCCGGACGGTTCCGGCCGCCCAGGTCTCCAGAACCGCCTGCTCCCCATCCAGGGATAGGAGGCGGCCCGACCACATGTCGCCATTGGTGAGCTGGAGCCGAGTGTGGGAGTCCCGGGGGGAGCGACCAGCCGCCGCCGCGTCCACCCGGGTCACCGGCCCCAGATGAAACGCCAGGGGCTCCGGCGCGGCCGGGGTCGCCCACGTCAGCCGGTCGGCCTTGGCGTCGATGCTCCGCAGGTTTCCGCGAAGACGGTCGCCGTTGCGGAAATGGAGCACGTCCTCCGAACGGGCGGACTCCGGCCAGGCCAGGGCGACGATGGCCATCAGAGCGAGGTGCGACCGGGAAGGCCTGCGCAACCGGACGGGCCAACGAATCATAGGGGCTCCTGAAACGGACATGGACATATGGAAGGACCATCGCCACGAACCGCAGGGAGGTCAAGCGCTCGATGCGCCCACGTGTGATCCACTTGACTCCACCGGGATACATCCCGACGATGGAGGACGATTCAACCCCCTTGGAGAGAAGACTATGAGACGACGTGAGTTTCTGAAACTGGGCGCGGCGGCGCCGGCGGCGCTGGGTCTGGGCGGTCTGGCCCGGGGCGAGGAGTCGTCCCCATCGGCGCGGTCCGCCGGACAGGCCCGCAACGTGATCTTCCTGGTCAGCGACGGCATGAGCCAGGGCACGCTGACCTTCGCCGACCAGTACCTCCGTTGGCGGGACCAGCGGCCCAGCCACTGGATGGCCCTGTACGAGGACCGGGAACGCCGGGTGACGCGGGCGCTCATGGACATGTCCTCCGGCAGCTCGATGGTTACCGATTCCGCCGCCGCGTCCTCGTCCTGGGGCGGCGGGCACCGCGTGGACAACGGTCGGCTCAACGTGGGCCATGGCGGGGTCGAGCATGAGCCGCTGGCCGCGAAGCTCCGGGCCGCCGGCCGGGCGGTGGGGCTGGTGACCACCACCTCTCTCACCGACGCCACCCCCGCCGGGTTCACGGCCAACGCCCGCTCCCGCCGCGAGGACGCCCTCATCGCCGACCAGTATTTGGAACGGGATGTCACCCTGCTGCTGGGCGGCACCGGCGCGGGATTCGATCCCGAGCGCCGCGAGGACGGCCGCGATCATTCGAAGATCTGGGCGGATGCAGGCGGGGAGGTGGTACGCACCCGCGAGGACCTTCTGGCCCGCGAGGACGGGCCGGCGAAACTTCTCGGCCTCTTTGCCCCCGACCACATTCCGTACGAGGTCGACCGGCTTCACGATCCGGACCTCCGCCGGGAGGTGCCCTCCCTGGCCGAGATGACCCGGATCGCCCTGGCCCGGCTATCCGGCCAGGAGGGCGGGTTCTTCCTGATGGTCGAAGGCGGCCGGGTCGACCATGCCGCCCATGCCAATGACCTGCCCGCGCTGCTGTTCGACCAGATCGCGTTCGACGACGCCATCGGCGTAGCCCTGGACTTCCAGAACCGGCACCCCGACACCCTGGTGATCGTGACGACCGACCACGGCAATGCGAACCCGGGGTTCCAGTCGGGCGACGTCCACGGGGCCCGTCAGTTCGAGCGCATTTCGCGAATCAGGGGAAGCTTCACCGAGCACATCACCCGCTGGCTGGGCGGCAACCGGTCGGCCGGGGAGATCCGGGAGCGGTTCGCGGATGCGCTCGATTTCGAGATCAGCGGCGACAACGCGGAACTCCTGGCGGCATTCGCTCGCCGGGACTACCGGCCCGCCTATCGCCGGATGCGCCGCGCCTCCGCCGTCATCGGGCAGGTCGTGGCCAACGAGCTGGATTTCAGTTGGATCGGCACCGCCCATTCCGCCGACTACGTCGAGCTGACCGCCACCGGCCCTGGGGCCGGCCGGATCCGCCCCTTCACCCGCAACACCGAGCTCCACGGCCTGGTTCTGGAGACCATGGGGGTGGGGTAGGGGGGATTGTGGATTTTGGATTGTGGATTGAGGAAGGGGGGAGTGCCGGGCTTGCATCCCGGCCCCCCGACCTTGAGGCCTACTTTCGCTCGGGGAGTTCGAGGCGGGCCAGGGCGTCGCGGCGGATGGTGACGGGGCCCACCCCGGCCACCGTACCCTGGAGGCCGGCGGCACCGACGGACACGAGGTCGAGGGTGACCTTCCCCTGGTCGGCCAACACGACCCGCGTGGCCGTCGGATTGGCCCGAGGCACGCGCCGGGACTGGGCCGCGAGCTGGATCGAGCTGATGCGCTCCAGAGGGACGTCCAGATCGGCGAACGCGGTGGTGATCCGGGCCGTCCCGGCGGCGATGCCGACGAGCTTGCCGGCCAGACGGTCTCCGTTGCTGAACACCACCACGTCCTGGTCGGCCGGCACGGTCGGCTCGCTGCCGTCCGGCAGGGAGCCGGTCCAGGCCTCGACGTTCAGGCCGGCGAAGGTGTGGGGGACATTGTGGCCGGCGAAGAAGATCAGGCCATCGCCACGCCCGTTGAACCCCTGGGGATCCTTGGCCCGGAACACTTCCTGACCGTTCACACGGACCAGGAATTCCGCATCGTCCCGGTTCACCCAGATCTCGATCTCGGCCCGAGTCTCCCCGCCCTGCCGGGCCTGCATCTGCTGGCCCATCCGCTGGACGTTGCCGTCCCGGATGCGGTTGAGGAACAGGTTGTTCCCCATGATCTGGAAGCTGTAGCCGTTGCGGGGGTTGTTGTCCTGGGTGTCGGCATAGAAGAAGATGCCAAGATTCGGATACTGGACCCAGTCCACCGTGCACGCCAGGCGCAGACCGTGCTGACGGAGGTTGCCGATGTTGCGCCCCACGAAGGCCTGCCCGACGATCTCCAGCCGGTCGTCGCGGATGTCCCAGCGACCGGTGTTGCCCACGGACCGAAACCGCCAGGCCCGCTTGTCGCCGGGGCCGGTCAGATGGACCTGATTGGCGGTCGTCCGGGGCATCACCGCCGTCACCAGGGGGGTCTCCAGGCGGATCGTGCCGGCGGCCCAGCTCTCCATCTCCAGATGCTCCGTATCCATGCGGACCAGCCGCCCCGTCCACTCATCGCCGTTGGTCATCCGGACGGTGGCCCGCGAGCCCTGAGGCGG
>PXDE01000248.1 GCA_003566475.1 PVC group bacterium
ACCGACCTCCTGTCCACGGAGACCCTGGTGGACCGGGGCGAGGCGCTGGGCGACGACGACACCCGCCCGGTGTCGCTGCTGCACATGGACCAGATCGAGTTCGCGGATGTGCTGGTGCTGATCGGCATGGACCTCGACCGGGAGTCGCTGTGGTACGCGCTGGACGCTTGCCTGCTCACCGACGAGGAGATGGCCGCCGGGGACCCCGCCTGGGCCACCCTCGCCGACCCCTTCCCCCGGTGGGAGCCTTTTGCGCTATAATCTACTTACATCAAACGGTTTGCGCACGGACCCATTCCGAAACGCCCGCTCCGCCGAGCGGTTCCCAGCAGGTCTGTCCCTATTCCGAAGGGCCTGTCCCTAACCACCCCAGCAGACCTGTCCCTAACCATCAGGGAAGACCTGTCCCTATCAGGAGGGGTCTGTCCCCTTCGTCCATGGCGGCCTGTCCCTATGCCCCGGTAAGACCTGTCCCCATGCCGGAGAGGTCTGTCCCCATGTTCGGGAAGGCCTGTCCCCGGCGGGCAGGTCGGGGGGAGCTGGGGACAGACCCCTCGGCCTATCCATCCAGCCGGCAGAGGTGCCGGAACAGAGGGCGGAGGGGATCCTGGTGGTCGGCCATCCAGGCGGAGAGCCGCAGCCGGTCCGCGTGGGCGGGGGCGGCGGCGAGGTTGGTAAGCTCATGGGGATCGGTGGCGAGATCGTAAAGCTCGTCCACGTCACTGGCGTGGAACACCTACTTCCAGTCGCCCTGCCGGACCATGCGCTGGGTGGCCAGCACCTCCACGATGCCGGTAGGTGACGATGAACAGCAGGTTGGGCGGGCGGAGTACGGACATGGCCGCGGAAGGAGCCTACCCGCTCGCCTTCACCCGCGCGTGCGGCAGGTTGGGGCTGGCCGGGTCCGGGGTGACTTCGCGGCGAGCCGGGTTGACCACCAGATCCATGTCCTCCATGGGAACCGCGCCAAGAAGCACCTCATCCCCCAGCACCAGCGCCCCCACGTAGCAGTGCCGCGTCCCGAACTGGACCTTCACGGGGCCCACATAGGGCACTTCGGCGCTTCGGCCGTCGGCCATGGTCACTTCCCGCTTCGACTCGCGATCAAGTTGGAGTTGCACGGCCACATGGTCGGGAATGCAGAGGAGTAGCGCCCCGGTGTCCACCAGCGCCCGGCTAGACACCGTCTCAAGCTCGGGGCGGCGGGGATTGCTCAGGGTGATCGGCGCAAAGACGTGGCCCATGGTTGGCTCCGGAGAAGTTCGCCGTGACGATACCATAACCCACGTCCGGAGCGAAGTAGAAGGTGCGCCCACAGCAAGGCTTCGCGCCGCCCGAGTTCGTTCTCACAGGCAGGCTGAACGCTGGCGCGTCCAGCTACGGGCGTCGCGCGGTCCTTCCGCCGCGGCAGAAGCCGCCTCCTCGTAGCCGAAGCCGCCAAGAAGCCGCATCCCCGTAGCCGAAGCCGCCAAGGCTTTGGATGCAACCGGGAACGCCGCCGGGGAGGCGCCCCATCGGAGCCTCGCGCCAGCCGGGCTCTTTCCAGCCGTCGGCCACCTCCTTCCGGCTTCGCGCAGACGCTTCGTCGCGACACGGGCGTCGGCAGCTACAGGCGTCGCGTGTCTCGGCACGCCACCTCCGGCGGCCTTTCATTCTGTGGACACTACCTGTCATTCTGATCGGTGCGCTCCTGGCCACGTTGGCGGAGAGATCTCAGCCTCGAGAAAACCAACTCCTTAAATCACTCCCCTAGAATTGGTTATGCTCGAAACCGAGTCAACGCAAACAGGCCCTTCCCGTCGTGATTCCGTGAGGCCCGCGAGCAGCCGGCCCACCCACCTTGTCTCCCGATACCCCCTCGGCTAGGCTGATTCGCATGAGGAAGCCCTTGCACGCCGTTCCTGCTTCGCCCCCCAGGTTTCTCCGCGTCACCCGGCTCGTCCTGACCGGAATCGTGCTGAGCGCCGGGTCGTCCGCATATGCCGACTGGCCGTTCCGCGCCGCAGAGGACATCGACCCCATTGCCCTGGAGCGGTCGGTGCACGCCTGGCTGGCCGAGTCGGCGGAGATCCTGCTGCAACGGGTCGGCGAGGAGGAGACCCTCTGGCCCGCGCCCCCCCGGTCCACGCAGACCCGGGTCGGGGAGCGCGAGGTGACCATCCGCTACCGCGAGGTCGAGGTCGAGGTGCCGGTGTGGGAGTGGATCGAGTACCAGGAGGTGGTGCGTCGGCAGGAGTCGGCCCATGACGCGGCGGTGCTGGAGACGGTGACCCGGAAACGCCGGGGCCGTCAGATCGGCACCCGCAAGGAGACCCGCCTGGTCCAGGATCCCGAGGGCCCCATCGCCCGCAAGGTGACCCGCCCCGTGTTCGGTTCGGGCGGGCCGGAAGCGTGGTCCCTGCATGGTCTCGGCCACAACGCCCAGGCCCTGTACGCCCTCCGCGTGGCCGGGGTGGCGGCGGATGAGCCGAGACTGGCCCGGCTGGCCGAACGGCTCCGCAACCATCTGCTCGTGTATGGCCCGCCGGACGGCACCTACGATCTGGCCTGGCTCACCGCCGCCTTCGCGCGGATGCCCGGGGAGGACCATGCCGACCTGACCCGCCGCCTGGCCGGCCGGCTGCTGCTGGGGCAGATCCCGGACGGACCGGCCGCCGGGCTCTGGCCGTCGCTGGCCATTCCACATTCCGTGGTGATCGAAGTCATTCGCCG
>PXDE01000498.1 GCA_003566475.1 PVC group bacterium
CGCCGCGTTCATGAAATGGCTCCGTGGAAAGCCCCTCGCGCCCCTGTCCGAAGCCGACCAGTGGCTCCTCCCCCTCCTCACCGGATAGGGTCAACTGCCGTTTTTAGGATGAAACGGTTCTGCCTGCTCGTCGCGGGGGTGGCGGGGGCGCTGGGGATCGGCCTGGCCCGGGCCGAGGACGCGCCGCCGGAGATCCGGTTCCTGGAGAGGCGTCTGGATCCGGACTGGACGGCGCTGGGGATCGCCCGAGACGACCTCGACGGCCTGGACCGCGACGGGCTCCGGACCCTGGTCGCCCGTCACGCCGGCGAGCCACCGCCGGGCACCGAGGTGTTCCGGCATCGGGAGGGCGGCCTCTGGGTCCGAAGCTCCCCGCCCTATCTGCGCCGTCTCGCCCAGGTGCTGCCCCAGACGGCGACTTCTGTGCCGACGATCTCCGTGCGGGCGGTGCTGTTCGAGGTCACCGGCTGGCCCCCGCCGGGCCGCGATCCGACTCGGACCATCGCGCTGGAGGAGATCCTGGCCCTTCCCGCCGACCGGCGCCGGGTGCTCAGCGACCTGCAACTGGTGACTCGAGGCGGCACCAACGCCCAGGCCTTGGACATGGTTGAGCTGCCCTTTCTGGTCTCCGCCCACGAGCCGGACGTCGGAGGGATGGGAGGCAGGATGCCTCCCCCCGGCCATACCCACAACACAAGGATGATCGGCGGCGAGCTGATCGTCACCCCGACTCTGCTGGAGCAAAATTCCCGGGTGGAGCTGGCCATGAACTGGGAGTGGACGGAACAGGTCGGCATCATTCCTGTCGCAGGGCTGGGGCCTCCGGGGGCGCCGTTCCACCTCCCCTTGCTGGGCTCTCAGCGGTTCACGACCAGTTCGGGCCTCCGGTTCGGCGTCCCAATGATCGTTTCGGTCGGAGCCCTCGGCGCCGATCCCCAGCCAGAGGGTGTGAAGGTCGTGCGGCTCCTGGCGATCCGAGCGGATCTGGGGCCGACATCCACGCGAACGGATGCTGAACTTACCTTCAAGCCCGTCCCTACAGAGGAAGGAACACCATGAGCAGAAGGAATCAGCGATCCCATCTCTTCCGAACGATGCGTCCGGGCTTCCGCCTGGCCATGCTGATTTTCCTCGTTGTCCCGGCGGCGGGTCGCACGCAGGTCTCCAGTCCGGCCCAGACCCGCGAGGAACACTTCGACGTGGACTGGGACCGGATGGGCGTGTCGGCCGAGATCCAAAGGGAAATCGACCGTCCGGGCCTTCGGGATTTTCTGGTCCGCCATGGCGGAGAACCTCCGGAAGGCACCGAGGTCTTCCGCCATCGCGGCGGCGGGATCCTGGTCCGAAGCTCCCGCGAGTACCTGCAACGGCTGGACGAGATCCTCCCCCAGATCCAGCGGGCCTCCGCCACGTTCTCGATCCGGGCCGTCCTGCTCGAGATCAAGGACTGGCCCCCGCCTGGCCGGGATCCGACCCAGGCGGCCACGGTGAAAGAGATCCTGGCTCTGCCGGAGGCCTCCCGGCGGGTGGCCGGAGATCTTCAGCTTCTCACCCGATCCGGACAGAACGCCCAGGTCCTGGATACCGCGGAAAACGTGTATCCCACCTCGTTCGATTCCCCGGGGCCCGATGGCGCCGTGGGCAAAGTCGTTCCGATGGGCTTTGAAACCAGGGAGAGCGGACACATCCTCAATGTCACTCCGTTTGCTCGGCCTGAGCCGGGACGGGTCGAGCTGGCCTTCGTCTGGGAATTCATCGAGCATGCGGGCTACATCCCGGTTCCCTGGCCGGGGGAAGAGCCGGTCCGCATCACGTTGCCCCTGTTTCTCTCCCACCGGCTCACCCAGACCATGGAGGTGCCTCTCGGCTCGACGACGGTGATCCACCTGGGCGCGGCGAGCACCGGGCCCGCCGTCCCCGCCCTCGACCGCCCGCCCCGGGAGACCGCCCGGGTGCTGCTGCTCCGGGTGGAGCTGGCGGATCCGTAACCGGGTGCGACGGCCGATTCCGGTAATCCTTTCCCAGGCCCCGCGTCTGGCGGAAGCCAACGCCACGTGAGTGCCTACGGCACAACGTGGGCTCGGGCCGGCGTGGCGGTCGCCTGCCTGCGCCCCGCATGGCGGGGCAGGCAGGGCAGACCTCCCTTCACGCCGCAGTCCATGGGGGTGGTTGCCTGGCCGATGGGCCTCCCGTCCTGGACTGCGGTGGCATGGGTCAATCATGGACCAGCGTTCCCCTCGCAATGTACCGACCCATCAGGCCGCATCGCCTCCTCACCCCGCACGACACCGCCTTGGCTCCCCGCGGACGCGGATCTGGCATGCGGCACCGAAACACCGTGACGACCACCCTTGCTTGCGGCCGCCTCTTAAGCGCCCTGAAGGTCCACGTCCGGCTTCGCGGAGCTACGCCGCGACACGTCGGAGCGCGGACCCACCACGGGGCTGGCTACCGGATGTCCCCGACGTGGCACGGTGCTTCCAGCCCGTGCCCGAGCGAGGCACGATCCCGGAACGACCACGGTCAGCGGAAGCGCTGTTCGTGGCCGGATCGGGACTAGACCTCGCTCGGCTCCGGGCAAGATGCCCGGGCCACGGGGGGGGCGGCCCACATCGCACATCCCACAACTCACATCGGCCATGGTCTCACACCCTGCTCCGGCTGACCACGGAGCCCTGAATCCTGGCTCGTCGGCGCCGCCGCAC